>JAOPWA010000590.1 GCA_025965915.1 Dactylosporangium sp.
ACGCTGGTCACCTGGATCGGCGCCCGGTTCGCCCTGGCCGGCGAGACCACCCCGGGTCAACTGGTCGCCTTCTACGGGTACGCGGTGTTCCTGATCTTCCCGCTGCGAACCCTTGTCGAGACGGCGCAAACGCTGACCAGCGCGCACGTCTCGGCCCGCCGCGTCGTCCGGCTCCTCGCGCTGCGACCCGAGGTCGCCGACCGCTCCGTACCGCTGCCGCCGCCGGACGTCGACGGTGACCTCGTCGACCCGGTCTCCGGGCTGGTGGTTCGCCCGGGCCTGTTCACCGCGCTGGCCGCCGCCGATCCGGCCGACGCGGTCGCGATCGCCGACCGGATCGGTCGTTACGACCCGGCCTCGACGGCGCGGCTGGCTGGTGTACCGCTGGGTGACCTGGCCCTCGACGTGGTGCGCGAGCGGATCCTGGTGGCCGACAACGACGCGCGCCTGTTCCGTGGCCGGCTGCGCGACGAACTCGGTTCCTGCGACGTCGCGTCCGCACTGCACGCCGCGGCGGCCGAGGACATCGTCGAAGCGCTGCCCGACGGGCTCGACACCGAGATCACCCAGGGCGGACGGGAGTTCTCCGGCGGCCAGCAGCAGCGGTTACGGCTGGCCCGGGCGCTGCTGGCCGACCCGCCGATCCTCGTCCTCCTCGAACCGACCAGCGCCGTCGACGCGCACACCGAGGCCCGTATCGGCGACCGGCTGGCCACCGCCCGGGCCGGTCGCACCACGCTGGTGTGCACCAGCAGCCCGCTGCTGCTCGACCGGGCCGACCGGGTCGTGTTCGTCGCCCACGGCCGGGTGGTCGCCGAGGGCGCACATCGTGAACTCCTGCGGACGCAGCCGAGCTACGCCGCGACGGTTACCCGAGGGGAGGACTGAGTGAATCTTCCCGTTGCCGACGGCGCGCAGGTCCGGGCGTACGCCCGCCGGCTGGCCCTGCGCCACCCCCGGGAGCTCGGGGTCGTACTCGGGCTGCACGCGCTCGCGGCCATGAGTGGGCTCGCGGCCCCCCTCCTACTCGGTGGGCTGGTGGAGGCGGTCCAGCACGGCACCACGCGGTGGACCGTCGATCGGATCGTCGTCGC
The DNA here is from genome assembly GCA_025965915.1 of Dactylosporangium sp. GTDB lineage: Bacteria > Actinomycetota > Actinomycetes > Mycobacteriales > Micromonosporaceae > Planosporangium. The sequence continues at coordinate 1,095 of JAOPWA010000590.1, forward strand.
GATCGCCGCCTTCGTGGTCGTGCAGGCGGTACTGATGCGCTTCGCGGTGTACACCTCGGCGCGCCTGGGTGAGCGGGTCCTGGCCGAGTTGCGCGAGGAGTTCGTCGAACAGCTTCTCGCGATCCCGCTGTCCACGGTGGAGCGCGCCGGCACCGGTGACCTCGTCAACCGGGTCACCCGCGACGTCAGTGGCCTGTCCATGACGGTCCGGCGGGCGGTTCCGGAGACGATCATCGCTGCCGTCACCGTGTGCTTCACGCTGGGCGCTCTGGTCTTGGTCGGGCCGCTGCTCGCGCTGCCCTGCCTGCTGGCCGTACCGCTGCTCGTGCTCGGTACCCGCTGGTATCTGCGCCGCGCCCCGGCCGGGTACCTGGCCGAAAGCGCCGCGTACGCCGGCATGACGGACGGGCTGACCGAGACCGTCGAGGGCGCGCGCACGGTGGAGGCGCTGCGGCTGGCCTCCCGCCGGCACGAGCGCATCGACGCCGACATCGCCGTCTCGTACGCCGCTGAGAAGTACACGCTCTCGCTGCGTACGGTCTGGTTCCCCGTCTGCGAGATCTCCTACGTCGTGCCGGTCGTCGCGACGCTGCTCATAGGAGGCTGGTTCTACCTGTCAGGTTGGGTGACGCTCGGCGCCGTCACGGCGGCGGTCCTCTACGTGCAGCAGCTCGTCGACCCGCTCGACCGGCTGCTGGCCTGGCTCGACCAGTTGCAGGTGGGCGGCGCGTCGCTGGCCCGCCTGCTGGGCGTCTCCAACGTTGCGGACGACCGGCTTCCGGCGACCGCTGCGCCGGACGGCGAGCGGATCGAGGCGTCCGAGGTCCGGTTCTCCTACGTGGACACCCGCGACGTCCTGCACGGAATCGACCTGCGGATCGAGCCAGGGGAGCGGCTGGCCATGGTTGGTCCGTCCGGCGCCGGTAAGTCGACCCTCGGGCGGCTGCTGGCCGGTGTGCACGCCCCGCGTACCGGCGCCGTGACCGTGGGCGGCGCATCGCTCGCGGCGCTGCCACTCGACGAGCTACGCGGCCACGTCGCGCTGGTGACCCAGGAGCACCACGTCTTCATCGGGACGCTGCGCGACAACGTGGCCCTCGTCCGGCCCGGGGCCGACGACGACGAGGTACGGGCCGCGCTCGCGGCCGTCGACGCGCTCGACTGGGCCGTCAACATCGGCTTGGACACCGCCGTTGGCGCCGGGCGGGTTTCTCTTTCGCCAGCCCAGGCACAGCAGCTCGCTCTGGCCCGGCTGGTCCTTGCCGATCCGCACACCCTTGTCCTGGACGAGGCGACATCGCTGCTGGACCCGGGGGCGGCCCGGCACCTGGAACGGTCGCTCGCCGCCGTCCTGCAGGGGCGAACCGTTGTCGCGATCGCGCACCGGCTCTTCTCCGCGCACGATGCCGACCGAGTGGCCGTCGTCGAGGACGGGCGCATCACGGAGCTGGGCAGCCACCGGGAGCTGATCGAGGCCGACGGCGCGTACGCCGCGCTCTGGCGCTCGTGGCACGGCACCTCGTCCGTCTCCGACGAACGCAACGGCACCTTGCAGCACGAAAACGTGTAGGAGGGTGCCCTTCCTGTCGCGCTGGACGGCGGCTCGCGTCACACGGCGGCTCGCGTCACACGGCGGCGATCGGTGCCACGGTGGCGTCGGTCAGGCGTACCAGGTCGCCCGGCGCCAGCTCGATCTCCAGTCCGCGACGGCCGGCGGACACGTACACCGTCTCGTGCGCCTGTGCGGAGGCGTCGACCACGGTGGGCAGCCGCTTGCGTTGGCCGAGTGGGCTGATCCCGCCGCGCACGTACCCTGTCGTGCGCTCAGCCGCCGCAGGGTCGGCCATGGCGGCACGTTTTCCGTCCATGGCACCGGCCAGCGCCTTGAGGTCCAGTGAGCCGGTCACCGGCACGACGGCGACGGCCAGTGCGCCGTCGACCGTCGCCACGAGTGTTTTGAAGCACCGGCACGGGTCGACGCCCAATGCCGCGGCGGCCTCCGCGCCATAGGATTCCGTGCGCGGGTCATGGTGGTAGCTGTGTAGCCGGTGTGCGATCTTGCATCTGCCGAGCAACACGGTTGCCGGTGTGCCTTGCCCTGCCACGAGGCGTACGCTACCGCCCGCAACGACCATCTGTAGCCAGCACACCGCAGGCTCGCAGTGACTTGTACATGTGTGATCCCCTATCTTCAGGCCGGCGATGGAGGTGTTTGGCCATGACGGGGAGTCGTCGACTCTACGTGTTGGCGCTGTCCTGCGTTCTCGCCGTGACCGCGCTGCTCTTTGTCGGCGCCCGGGCCTGGGCGACGGCGACGGCGCGCCGGACCGAGGCGCGCTGCGGCCGGTCGGCCGCGATGATCGTGACCCGTCCGCAGCGGCCCGCTGTGAATCGGGCCTGGCCGGAGACCACACGCGGACCGGCGACGACCGGGCAGGGGCCGGCGGTGGCCGGGCCAGAATCGGTGCCCCGTTCCTGGCGTGCGCACACCCTGCGGGTCGCCGGCTGCGGCGCGTGGCGTCAGGTCCATGACCGCATGCATCCTCACCGCCCCCATTGACCGACAGGGGTGCACAAGAGCGCGGTCGGCGCTCCGGCCACGCGGGTGAGCACCACGGTCAGTTCGGCGTCGCCGACGGGTTTCAGATCGCGGCGCAGCCGCTCGACGTCCACGGCCGAGCCGCGCTTGGCGATGGTGATCCGGCCGGCCCCGCGGGCGCGTAGCGCCGAGCGCAGGCGTTTCAGTGAGAACGGCAGCACCTCCACGATTTCCAGACACCGCCCGTACGGGGTGGGGGTGGGACTGTCGGCGTAGACGTAGGCGATCGTCGGGTCGGCGAGCGTGCCGTCCACCGTCGCGGCGAACTCGGCGACCAGGTGGGCGCGTACGACAGCGCCGTCCGGGTCGTACAGGTAGCGCCGCACCGGGCCCACCGGCGCCAACTCCTCACCGCTGCCGGTCAGTTCGTGCACCTCGTCGCCGCGCAGGAGGGTGGCCCGGCGCGGCACCTCCGCCAGTGGCCCGCACCAGAACGCCGCCTCCACCACCTCGCCCCGCACCGAGACCCACTGCGCTTCGGCTCCGGGTGGTACGAGTGCGTGGTCGATGCCGGGCGCGAGCTTGAGCACCGTGCGGGGCACCCGCTCGGTGAGCCCGATGACGAAGTCCCACGGGGGTGAGAAGGCGGTCGGGTCGAACACCCGCCGGCCGGAGGTCGTACGTCGGGCCGGGTCGCAGAAGACCGCGTCCACACCGTCCAGCCCCACCTCTCGGGCGTCCATCGCGGTCACGCTGACCCGGTCGGCCAGGCCGAGCGCAGCCACATTCGCGGCGGCGACGGCGGCGGTCAGAGGATCGGCGTCGACGGCGAGGACCCGCAGGCCGGCCCGGGCGAATGCGATCGCGTCGGCACCGACGCCACAGCCGAGGTCGGCCACCGTACGGGTGCCCGATGCGGCCAACCGGGCGGCTCGGCGGGCGGCGACCTTGGCCCGCGTGGCCTGCTCGAGGCCGGCGCGGGTGAAGAACATGACCGGCGCGTCGGCCCCGAATTTCGCCTCGGCCCGGCGGCGCAGCACCGCCTGGGTCAGTGCCGTGGCGGCCAGTTCGGGTGCGATCGCCCGGGCGCGCAGTGCCGATGTCGCCGCCAGCGGGTCACGCTCCGACACCTCCATCGCGGCGGCGAGGGCTTCCGCGCCCTCGGGGGTGAGCAGGGTCGCCAGCCGGTCCAGGTTCACGGCGCCATTGTCGCGGGAGTCGACCGCGTGGTGCCGGCTGGCACTGGGCTGTCCGGTACCCGACGATCCGGCCCGGCCGGTGGACAGCCCAGTGGCAGCGTGGAACGCGGGTCAGGCGTTCTCGTTGGCGCGTGTCTCGACAATGCAGTCCGGACCGGGGTAGAGCAGGTTCTCGTGCCCGTCCGGGAAGCGAACCAGGTACGGCGGGGTGCCGCCCTGTCCGCGTACCTCGATGATTTCCCCGAGCCGGTCCCGGTCCCCGACCGTACGGCCGTGGACGTGCAGTCGGTCGCCGACGGTTGCCCGCATACAGATCGCCTCCTCGCGTGGACGGCTCCCGTGGCGACGACGCCGCGCTTGGGAGCGTGACGGGGGTGTCCTACCCGAGGTCGGCGGACTTGCACTGCGCGATTGCGGGTGAGCTGTTGCCAGGTTCTGCCGGTAACGGTTAAGTAACGGCAGGGTGGGGACATCCGTTGAGCGACGCGCTGGTTGGCACTCTCCTTGACGGAGTGCTAGCTCTGGGAATAACCTCCGATTAGCACTCTCGGTGTGAGGGTGCCAGACATACAGGTGCCCAGCCCGGAGTTTCCGGCACCCGCGACGACGGAAACGCCAGGCGGCATGAGGTACTCGAAATCTAATACCCCAGGAGGGTATGCCCGTGACTAGCGCGACGAAGGTTGCGATCAAGCCGCTTGAGGACCGCATCCTGGTCCAGGCGAACGAGGCCGAAACCACCACGGCGTCGGGCATCGTCATTCCCGACACCGCGAAGGAGAAGCCGCAGGAGGGCACCGTCCTCGCTGTGGGCCCGGGTCGTTTCGACGACCGGGGCAACCGGATCCCGGTGGACGTGCAGGTAGGCGACACGGTGATCTACTCCAAGTACGGAGGCACCGAGGTCAAGTGGGGCGGCGAGGAGTACCTCGTGCTCTCCGCCCGGGATGTCCTCGCGGTCGTCGAGAAGTAACCACCAACACCCGTGGCGACCGCCCCGGGGCCGGTGCGCCTCGCGCCCGGCCCCGGGGCGGTGGCTCGTGAAGGGAATTCCATATGGCGAAGATCCTGAGCTTCGCGGACGACGCCCGGCACCAGCTCGAGCACGGCGTCAACGCGTTGGCCGACACGGTCAAAGTCACGCTCGGCCCCAGGGGCCGCAACGTCGTCCTCGAGCAGAAGTTCGGTTCACCCACCATCACCAACGACGGCGTGACGATCGCCAAGGAGATCGAGCTCGCCAACCCGTACCAGAACCTCGGCGCCCAGCTGGTCAAGGAGGTCGCCTCCAGGACCAACGACGTCGCCGGTGACGGCACCACGACCGCGACCGTCCTCGCCCAGGCGATGGTCCGCGAGGGTCTGCGTATCGTCGCCGCCGGGGTCAACCCGACCGGCCTCAAGCGGGGTATCGACGCGGCGACCGCCGCGATCGTCGAGGCGCTGCGCGCCAAGGCCGCCGAGGTAGCCAGCCGCGACGAGATCGCCCAGGTGGCGACCGTCTCCGCACAGGACCCGACGATCGGTGACCTGATCGCCGAGGCGATGGAGAAGGTTGGCCGCACCGGTGTCATCACGGTCGAAGAAGGCTCGACCCTCACGACCGAGCTCGAGGTCACCGAGGGCATGCAGTTCGACAAGGGCTACATCTCGCCGTACTTCCAGACCGACCCGGAAGCCGGCGAGGCGGTCCTCGAGGACCCGTACATCCTGATCACGACGCAGAAGATCAGCGCGATCGAGGAGCTGCTGCCGCTGCTAGAGAAGGTCATGCAGGCCGGCAAGCCGCTGCTGATCATCGCCGAGGACGTCGAGGGCCAGGCCCTGTCGACGCTGGTCGTGAACTCCATCCGCAAGACCCTGAAGGTGGTCGCGGTCAAGGCACCGGCGTTCGGTGACCGCCGCAAGGCCATGCTGCAGGACATCGCAATCCTCACCGGCGGTGAGCTGGTCGCGCCCGAGCTCGGCTACAAGCTCGACTCCGTCGGCGTGGAGCAGCTCGGCCGGGCCCGCCGTGTCGTCGTCACCAACAACACCACGACGATCGTCGACGGCGGCGGCAGCGAGGCCGACATCCAGGCACGGGTCGAGCAGATCCGTAAGGAGATCGAGGCCAGCGAGTCCGACTGGGACAAGGAGAAGCTGAACGAGCGCCTCGCGAAGCTCGCTGGTGGCATCGCCGTCATCAAGGTCGGCGCGGCCACCGATGTGGAGCTCAAGGAGCGCAAGCACCGTATCGAGGACGCCATCTCGGCGACCAAGGCCGCCGTCGAGGAGGGCATCGTCCCTGGTGGCGGTGCCGCGCTGGTGCAGGTCACGGGCGTACTGGACGGCAACCTCGGCCGGACCGGCGAGGAGGCGTTCGGCGTGCAGATCGTGCGCCGCGCGCTCGTCGAGCCGCTGCGGTGGATCGCCCAGAACGCCGGGCTCGACGGGTACGTCGTCGTCGACCGGGTGCGCGAGGCGGGATGGGGCACCGGTCTCAACGCCGCGACCGGCGAGTACGTCGACCTGGTCAAGGCCGGCATCGTCGACCCGGTGAAGGTGACCCGCAGTGCGGTGTCCAATGCCGCGTCGATCGCGGGTCTGCTGCTCACCACGGAGAGTCTCGTGGTGGAGAAGCCGGCGGCGCCCGAGCCGGCGGCGGCCGGCGGGGGCCACGGCCACCAGCACGGCCCCGGTTTCTGACCGGTTCACGCCTGAACGGCCGGCTCATCCTTTGGGGTGGGTCGGCCGTTTCGCAATCTCGGGCAAGCGACGAGACTGGACGCGTGAGTCAACGTCGATACGCCGCCCTGGCCGGTCTCGCGGCGGCCGCGGTCGCGCTCGGGGTGGCAGAACTGTTCGCCGTGCTGACCGGTGCCCGGTCGGCGCCCCTGGTCGCCGTCGGCGGGGTGGTCGTCGACACGGTGCCCGCCTCGGTCAAAGAGTTCGCGGTCCGGGTCTTCTACACATACGACAAGTTGGCTCTGCTCGTCGGCACCGCGGTCGTGGTCGGCGCCTTCGCCGCGCTCCTGGGCATTCTCGCGCTGCGCCGGCGGTCGTACGGGCTGGTCGGCATCGCGCTGCTGGGCCTCGCCGGGGCGGGCGCGGCGCTCACCAGGCACGGCGCTTCGTGGACGTACGCCCTGCCCTCCATCATCGGCGCGCTCGCCGGGGCCGCGGTCCTCGCAGTGCTGCTGACCAGGCTCGACCCGCAGTCCCACGTCGACCCGGAGTCCCAACCGGACACCCGAGCGCAGCGGCGGCGCTTTCTCCAACTCGCCGGCGCCGCGCTCGGCGTCGGACTGGTCACCGGCGTCGCGGGACGGTGGCTGGCCGCCCGCCGGGACGTATCGACGGCACGGGCGGCGGTGACCCTGCCCGCCCCGATGAGCCCCGCGCCCCGGTTGCCGGCCGAGGCCGACCGGCGGCTGAAGGATCTGGCCTCGTTCGTTACGGACGGGCGCGATTTTTACCGCATCGACACCGCCCTCAGCGTGCCGCAGATCGACCCGACCACCTGGCGGCTGCGTATCCACGGCCGGGTACGCCGACCGCTGACCCTGACGTACGAGCAACTGCTCGCCCGTCCGATGCTCGAGCGGTACGTGACGCTGGCGTGCGTCTCCAACGAGGTGGGCGGGAGTCTGATCGGCAACGCGCGCTGGCTCGGCGTACCACTCAAGGACCTGCTCGACGAGGTCGGGCCGCTCGACGGCGCGGACCAGGTGGTCAGCCGCTCGGTCGACGGGTTCACGGCGGGCACGCCGACGGCGGCGCTGCTGGACGGCCGCGACGCCATGCTGGCGGTGGGGATGAACGGGGAGCCCCTGCCGGTCGCGCACGGGTTTCCGGTACGCATGGTGGTGCCAGGGCTCTACGGGTACGTGTCAGCCACCAAATGGCTGGCGGAGCTGGAGCTGACGAGCTTCCGTGACTTCGACGCGTACTGGATCCGGCGCGGCTGGTCCCAGCAGGCCCCGATCAAGACCGAGTCCCGCATCGACACCCCGCGTGACCGCGCGACCGTCAGGCGTGGTCGGGTGATCGTGGCCGGGGTGGCGTGGGCGCAGCACCGGGGCATCGGCAAGGTGGAGGTACGCGTCGACGACGGCACGTGGCACCCGGCGACGTTGGGGGCCGTACCGTCGATCGACACCTGGCGACAGTGGAGTTGGGAGTGGGAGGCCGCACCGGGCAGGCACCGGCTGTGGGTACGCGCGACCGACAACGGCGGGCAGACCCAGCCGGAGGACGAGCGGCCGCCCGTGCCGGACGGCGCCACCGGCTGGCACCATGTCGAGGTGACCGTCGACTGAAGGCGGTCACACCAGCATCGCCCGGCCCCGCCGATCTAGGAGAAATGGTGGTTGCCATGCCCCGATAGGGGCGCCATTCTTCCTAGATCGGCGAGGCGCGAGCCATCTGGAGTCAGCGGGCGACAGCGGGTCGGGGTGTGAGCCCCGAGCGCGGTCCGGGTAGTACCCCCCGCTGGACGAGGACCGTCGTGGCGTTGTTCGGCGCCGCGGCGGCGGCCGGGCGCTGCGCCGGCGGTAGCTGTGAGGGCTGGCGACCAGCGGGCGCCTGTCCTCGGCCTGGAACCTGACTGTGCCCAGGTAACTGACCATGCCCCGGTAACTGACCGTGACCCGGTAACTGACCGTGACCCGGCATCTGGTCATGTCCCGGCGCCTGACCACGTCCCGGCGGCTGCGCTCGCCCCGGCACCTGCTCACGCGCCGACCCGTGACCGTGGCCGTTGGTCGGTTGCCGGCTCGGTGGTGCAACCGGCGTGACCGAGCGTGGTGCCGGTGGTCGTAGCCCGAGACGGGCCTCCAGCCGGCCTATGTCGACACGGGCCTGTTGCCGGTCGGCCACGTCCTCCCACCCCGTGGCGAGCAGCCGGAGCCGTTCCGCCTCGGTGAAGCCACCCCAAACGCCGTACGGCTCACGGGTTGCCAGAGCGTGCGCAGCACACTCGGCGCGTACCGGACAGCTGCGGCAAAGCTGCTTCGCGGCAGCCTCCCGGCGCCCCCGGGACGCACCCCTTTCACCGTCGGGGTGGAAGAACTGGGCGCTGTCCCGGCCCCGGCACAGTCCCATGCGCTGCCAATCCCATATGTCGGCGATGGGACCGGGCAGCCGAGCGACGTTCGTCATGCGCACCCTCCTTCCGTACGTGCGGTTGACATGACTTGCCAAAAACGCTGCCCGCAAACCACCCGTTGCGTTCTGCTATCCGCTCGCGTTGTACGGGCGAGGGGCGATACCGGGGAAAGCAGAACTGATTTGCCCATATTTGTGGTCCCCTCAGTGGAAAGGGGAGAAGCGTTGCGTACGGTTCTGGTCTGTGTTAGGACACCGCTGGCCGCCCAGGCGATCGGGGCGTCGGCGACTCGACTCGGAATCGGCTCGGCGGTGCGTACCGTGTTGACCGCCTCCGAGGCCGTCTCGCAGCTCACCGTGGACCCCGCCGAACTGGTACTGGTCGACACGTCGGTGGCTCGCCCGGACAGCGCCGACTTCACCAGGCGGGCGCTGCTGGCTTCGCCCGGCGCGACGATTGTCTTCTTCGGTGTCGAGGAGCCGCGCAACGCCGCCGCGGCTATCGCGGCCGGCGCCCGCGGTGTCATCCGGGCGGACCACACCGACGCGGTGACGTTGGTCACGAAGGCCGTGCTACTGCTTCTCACGCAGCCGTCCATCAGCCACCGCCCGCCCGCCGCCGGCGCGGTGAACGGCAACGGCGCGGTGAACGGCAACGGGGCGGGAAACCGGACCGGCATGCCGACCGGGAGCTCCGGGTGCGGCACCGCGCCGGGAGCGGGGCCGGCGAGCGTCAATGGGGCCGGGGCCACGTGGCCGCTCCGCACCACGACAGCGGTGTCCCACCAGCGCGCCGACGTCGTGACCGAGCCGCCCAGGCGGCGCGTCGAGCTGACCGAGCGCGAACTGCAGGTGCTGAGGGGCATGTCGGATGGCAAGAGCAACGCCGAGATCGGCCGCGACCTGTACGTCTCCGAGGACACGGTCAAGACCCACGCCCGTCGGCTGTTTCGCAAGCTGGGTGCGCGTGACCGGGCACACGCCGTGGCCTCGGCGTTTCGTGCGGGCCTGGTGAGCTGACCGGTCCTGGCATGCGGGGTCGGTACCCCGCGACCAGGGGTTTTAAACGGCGCGCGGCACCAACATCACCGCGGTCGGCGGGGGGTTCAACGCTCCCCGTCGTCGGTGGCGTCGGCCAGCGCGTCGTGTACGCCGTCAGCGTATCCCCGGGCGTACTCCCACGTGACGTAGTGATCCGGGTCCGGGTCGTAGGCGGGCTCGTGCACCCGCGGGCGGCCCGACGTCAGCAGGTGGCGGAGGTTGGCGCGCAGCAGATCCCAGTCGAAGTAGTGCGGCTCGTGGCAGTCCTCGCACTCGATGACGAGCCCGCGGACGCCGATCGGAGTGAGTAGCGCCTGGTAGATCTCCAGGTCAGCGAGATCCTCGAGGACGTCCTGCCGCTCCGCCTCGGTCAACGGGTCGTTGGCGTCGTCGCTCGCGTCGAGATCGGCGCTGGGGTCCGCCGGGTCGCCGGCGAACGGGTCGATGGGCTCGTCCTGCACCCTTTCACCGTAGCCCCGAACAGGGCCGCGTGCCGGCCCCGACACCGGTTCGCGGGATCGGCTTGGCTTTGCAGCCGCGCGCGCGTGGTTATGTAGGGGCAGGCGCCGGTGCTCCGGTGGGTACGATGAATGCACCCGCCTGCCGACCGAGAGCTGGGGAAATCACTCCATGGATCTAGACAGCCGTTCGTTGCCGCTCGGGTTGACCTTCGATGACGTCCTCCTGCTGCCTGCCGAGTCCGATGTCGTGCCGAGCGCGGTCGACACTTCGACCCAGCTCACGCGCAACGTCCGGCTCCATGTGCCGCTGGTTTCCAGCGCCATGGACACGGTCACCGAGGCGCGGATGGCGATCGCCATGGCGCGCCAGGGTGGTATCGGTGTGCTGCACCGCAACCTCGCCATCGAGGACCAGGCCCAGCAGGTTGACCTCGTCAAACGCTCTGAGGCCGGGATGATCACCAACCCGATCACCTGCTCGCCCGACGACACCGTCGGTGACGTCGACGCGCTGTGCGGGCGCTACCGCATCTCCGGGGCGCCGGTGACCGACGCCGACGGGGCGCTGGTCGGCATCGTCACCAACCGTGACATGCGGTTCGTTACGGACAAGAACGTGCTCGTACGCGACGTCATGACCAAGATGCCGCTGGTCACCGCCCCGGTGGGGGTCGCCAAGGAGACCGCGCTCGGACTGCTGCGCGCGCACAAGGTGGAGAAGTTGCCGCTCGTCGACGACGCCGGCAAGCTGCGCGGGCTGATCACGGTGAAGGACTTCGCCAAGAGCGAACAGTTCCCGCACGCGACCAAGGACGACGCGGGTCGGCTGCGGGTCGCCGCCGCGGTCGGGGTCGGCGAGGACTCGTACAAGCGCGCCCGCGCCCTGATCGACGCGGGGGTCGACGTGCTGATGGTCGACACCGCGCACGGCCACAACCGTCAGGTGCTGGAGATGGTCGCGCGCCTCAAGCGGGAGGCTCCCGGAGTCGACGTGGTCGGCGGCAACGTCGCGACGTACGCCGGGGCCAAGGCGTTGGCCGAGGCGGGCGCGGACGCGGTGAAGGTGGGCGTCGGGCCCGGTTCGATCTGTACGACGCGGGTGGTCGCCGGGGTCGGGGTCCCTCAGGTGACCGCGATCATGGAGGCGGCGCGGGCCTGTCGCCCGCTCGGCGTGCCGGTCATCGGCGACGGCGGGATGCAGTACTCCGGTGATATCGCCAAGGCGGTCGTCGCGGGGGCCGATACCGTGATGCTGGGCAGCCTGCTGGCCGGCTGCGAGGAGAGCCCCGGTGAGCTGATGTTCATCAACGGCAAGCAGTACAAGACCTACCGGGGCATGGGCTCGCTCGGCGCCATGCAGTCGCGTGGCCAGGCCAGGTCCTTCTCGAAGGACCGCTACTTCCAGGACGACGTGCTCTCCGACGACAAACTCGTACCCGAGGGCATCGAGGGTCAGGTGCCCTACCGTGGATCCCTGTCGGCAGTCTCCCAGCAACTCGTCGGCGGCCTGCGCGCCGCGATGGGCTACGTGGGCGCCGAAACGATCCTGCAGATGCACGAGCGTGGCGAGCTCATCCGGATCACCTCGGCGGGTCTCAAGGAGAGCCACCCGCACGACATCCAGATGACCGTCGAGGCTCCCAACTACCATTCCCGCTGAAATACCTGCACCTACCTTGGAGTCCACAGTGCGTGACTCGGTCGAGATCGGTCTGGGCAAGACCGCACAGCGGGGGTACCACCTCGATGACATTGCCCTCGTGCCCACCCGGCGTACCCGCGACGTCGACGACGTCTCAACGGCGTGGCAGCTCGACGCGTACCAATTCAAGATCCCCTGCGTGGCGCACCCGTCCGACGCGACGATGAGCCCGGCGACGACGATCGCGCTGGGTCGCCTCGGCGGCCTCGGTGTGCTCAACGTGGAGGGGTTGTGGTGCCGCTACGAAGACCCCACCCCGGTGCTCGAAGAGTTGGCGGCCCTCAGTGAGGAGGGACCGACGACGCGGCGCCTGCAGCAGGTGTACGCGGAGCCGATCAAGCCGGAGCTGATCGTCGACCGGGTCAAGCAGATCCGCGACGGCGGGGTGACCGTGGCGGTCCGCGTGTCGCCGCAGCACACGCTCGCGCTCGCCCCGGTGATCCTCGACGCCGGCGTGGACATCCTCGTCATCCAGGGCACCCTGGTGTCGGCCGAGCACGTGTCGACCGTCGACGAGCCGCTCAACCTCAAGGAGTTCATCGCCGACCTCGACCTGCCGGTCGTCGTCGGGGGTTGCACCAACTACCAGACGGCGCTGCATCTCATGCGCACCGGCGCGGCGGGCGTCATCGTCGGTATCGGCGGGGACGAGTGGTCGACCACCGACCGGGTGCTGGGCATCCGGGTGCCGATGGCGACCGCCATCGCCGACGCTGCGGCCGCGCGCCGCGACTACCTGGACGAGACCGGCGGCCGGTACGTGCACCTCATCGCCGACGGCGACCTGCACACCTCCGGTGACATCGCGAAGGCCATCGGCTGTGGCGCCGACGCCGTGATGCTCGGCGAGCCGCTGACCCGCCCCGAGAACGCCCCGGCAGGCGGGGCCTGGTGGGTTTCGGCCGCGAGCCACCCGAAGCTGCCGCGGGGATCGTTCGGCGGCGCCGAGGAGCCGATGGGGACGTTGGAGCGGGTGCTGTTCGGCCCGTCCGACGACCCCGAGGGCGTGCTCAACCTGTTCGGCGGGCT
>JAOPWA010000591.1 GCA_025965915.1 Dactylosporangium sp.
GGACAGCCACTTCCCGCCCACGGTCGTTCCCGACGTCCTCGCGGCGGTCGGGCTGGACCCCGACGACATCCTGCGCGCCGGTGACGCCGTACCCGAATCCAGCCCCAACGCTCCGCGGCGCCGCGACCCGGCCTGGCGGGCCGCCATCCTGCAGGCATGGGACCGCCAGTGCGCCTTCTGTGGCTACGACGGGCAGCTCGGGGGCGCCTCGGTCGGCGTCGAAGCCGCGCACGTTCGCTGGTTCGCCTTCGACGGCCCCGACGACCCCGATAACGGGCTGGCGCTGTGCGTGCTGCACCACAAGCTGTTCGACCTCGGCGTGTTGGGACTCGACACCTTGCAGCGAATCCATGTGTCCGCCGTGTTCACGGCGCGAACGAGCGAGCTCACGATTCACTACGAGCGCCCAGACCAGGCCCGGTTCCGCATCGTCCTCACCGACGACACCGTCGACATGCTCACCCAGGCCATCGATGGCGTCGAGGAGCCGACAATTCGTGCACGTTCCGCTTCGAACCCGCCGGGGGCACCAAACAAAACGAGCACTACCGTCAAGATCACTAAATCCGGTGACCGTGGCGGCACCGAGGTCTGCGACGCCCTGACTTACGGACCAGTGACCAGCGTGCGCCGCCTTCGGGCGAACAGCCGCGGTTGGTCCACGCCAAGGATCGCCACCGGAAGTGACTGTCGTTCGTACACGGCCAGCAGTGGGGCGCCGGGGGCGCCGCTTTCAAGGTCGCCTTCGATGACGCGGATCGCCTCGCCACCGTTGAGATGGCCGGCGAACTGCAGCCGTACCCCGAACTGATCGGACCAGAAGTACGGTGCCGGGAGGGCCGGTGTCCCGTTCGCACCTCCGGCCAACAGGGCCGTCACCGCCACCGTTGGTTGGTCGATCGCGGCCGTCCAGTGTTCCATCCTGGTGTGCCGGCCGGTCCACGGGTGGTGCGGTTGGGCGCAGTCGCCTACGGCGAAGACGTGGGGCAGCGTGGTTCGCATGGCGGCGTCGCAGACCACGCCCTCGTCGACGGTCACGCCGGACCCGGCGAGCCAGTCGACGGCCGGGCGTGCGCCGATTCCGACCAGGACCACGTCGGCCGGCAGTACCCGGCCGTCGGTGATCCGCACCGCGGTCACCTGGTTCGATCGGTGTTCGATTGCAGCCACCTGCGCCCCGGTGAGCAGGGCGACCCCGTGGCCGGCGTACAGACCGGCCAGGATCGCGCCGAGCCCGGATCCGAGCAGGCCCCCCAGGGGCGCCGGTTCCCGTTCCACCACCGTGACCGAGACTCCGAGCCCGGCTGCGGTCGAGGCCACTTCGGCGCCGATGAAACCGGCACCGACCACCACCAGCCGCGCGCCGGGCACGAGCCTGGCACGCAACGCGTCCGCGTCTTCGACGGTACGCAGCGTGAACACTCCGTCTGGCGGGGTGGCGCCCGGCAGCGTCCGGGCGTGCGCGCCGGTCGCGATGACCAGCGCGTCGCCGTGAACCTGCGAGCCGTCGGCGAGGCGGATCGCACGGGCGCCGGCGTCCAGCGCGACCGCGGGTACGCCGAGGCGCCAGCGCAGAGACAGATCCTCCTCGGGCTGGCAGAGCTCCAGACCGGACCGGTCCAGCGAGCCGGCCAGATACGCCTTGGACAGCGGTGGCCGGTCGTACGGTCGCCATGGTTCGGCGCCGACGAGGGTGACGTCTCCGTCGAAGCCCTGCTGGCGCAGGGCCCGCGCGGTGGACAGCCCGGCCAGCGAGGCGCCGACGATCAGCACCGACCGCAGACTCACGAGTCCTCCACCGTGACCATGATCTGCTCGTCGACGACGGCCACCTGGTAGGTGTGTACCGCCCTGATCGCCGGAGGGCCGCTCGGCTTACCCGTACGAAGGTCGAACAAGGAGGCGTGCAACGGGCACTCCACCGCGCAGCCCTCGACGAATCCATCAGACAGCCACGCCTGCTGATGGGTGCATTGGTCTTCTAGTGCGTACAGCTCGCCATCGACGTTGAACACCGCGATCCGCGGTGGCCCCTGGGCCACCGCGACCTCGCCGGGCGGCAGCTCAGCGACCGCGCAGACTCGCAGCTGCATTGTCATACCTCGCCCATCAGGCTCCGGTACCACCGGTAGTACCAGCCGCCGATGATTTCGGCTTCCACCGGGACGAGCACACCGCCCGCGCGGTACGCGCGAGAGTTCATGTTGGGCTGGCACCACTCGGCGGCGGCGAAGTCCTGGCAATTGATGCGGTGGAAGATCTCCACCGTCTCGGTCGGGTCGAAGTCCGCAGCCTCCGCCACCTCCCGGTCGAACAGCCAGTCGCATTCCACGATCGTCTGGGTGGGCGACACCGGCTCGAAGCGGTGGACGATGACGTGGTCGGGCAGTAGGGAGACGAAGCAGTTGGGGCGCAGCACCATCCCGAAGTATTTGCGCTCGTCCTCGGGCAGCAGACCGGGTAGGACCGGAAACCGCTGCCGCCCGGTGATGGAGAACGCGTCGACCCCGTCGGCGAAGTTGTACCCGTCGGTGAAGTAGGCGCCGTTGCCCAGATCCTCGAAGGACGCGAAGGTCGGGATGGCGTCGATCAGCTCCGGGTGGATGGTGCCGCAGTGGTAGCACTCCTGGAAGTTCTCCTGAATGATCTTCCAGTTCGCGGCCACCTCGTACGTCTTGCGGGCCCCCAGCACCAGATCAGGCATGTGCCAGCGCTCGATTCGGTCGGCGTCGCCGCCGAACCGGTACGCCAGCTGCTCGCCCAGCTGCTCCGACAGCGGCCGGGGTTCGGTGGCCAGGTTGACCCAGACCAGGCCGGCCCACTCCGTGAGCGCGACCGGCACCAGCCCGTACTTGTCTTTCTCGATGTCGGCCATCGCGGCCCAGTTCGGCGCGGTGATGAGGCGTCCATCCAGGCCGTACGTCCAGGCGTGGTACGGGCACCTGATGGCGTTGCCCATGTCGGCGGTCTCGGTCAGGCACAACCGGGCACCGCGATGCCGGCAGACGTTGAGGAAAGCGCGGAGGTGTCCGGACCTGTCCCGGACCACGATCACGTTATCCGGTCCGACCTGGCGGCGCACCACCCGGCCCGGCGTGGCGAGCTCGTCGGCGCGGGCCACGTACATCCACTCCTGGGCGAAGATCCGCTCCTGCTCGGCCGCGAAGATCTGCGGCTCGGTGTAGGTGTGCCCGGGGAGAGTGGGGGTGAGACTCGCCTGTGGCGAAGGGATGGTCGTCATCGAGTCGCTCCTTGCGTCAGATTCGGCGCGTCAGATTCGGCCGGCTACTTGGCCTTCAGAAAGCCTTGGTTGGTGAGCCAGGTGTGGGCCACATCGGCCGGTTCCAGGCCCTTGTTGTCGACCTGGGCGTTGAGCTGCTGCATGGTTTCGGTGGTCAGCTTGGCGGCGATCGGCGCCAGGATCTGGGCGACCTTCGGGTACTTGGTGGAGGTTTCCTCACGCACGGTCAGCGCCGCGTTGTAGACCGGGAAGAAGTTCTTGCTGTCGGCGAGAACGACCAGCCCGAGCGGGGTGATGCGCCCGTCCGTGGCGAACACTTCACCGAAGTTGCAGGTGCTGCCCTTTGCGGTCTCCGAGTAGATGACGCCGGTCTCCAGCATCTTGATGTTCGACTTGGGAACGTTGATGCCGTACGCGGCGAGCATGCCCGGCAAACCGTCGTCTCTGGTGGAGAATTCGCTCTCGATGCAGAAGGTGGCGGCCGAGGGGTTACTGCTCGCCAGCGCCGCCAGGTCGGACAGGCTCTTCGTGCCGAGCTTGTCCGCGGTGTCCTTCTTCACGGCCATCGCGTACGTGTTGTTCAGCGGTGCGCGGTCCGCCCAGACGATCTTGTTCTTGGCCAGGTCGTCCTTTGCCACCGCATCGAACTGCTGTTGAGCGTCGGCGATCGGCTTGGTGTTCTTCAGATAGCTGATCCAACCGGTCCCGGTGTACTCCCAGTACATGTCGATCTGGGAGCTGGTGAGCGCCTCACGGGTGGTCACTGAACCCTTGATGTTCGTCTTGTCCACGACGTTGGCACCGTTGGCCTTGAGCATCTGCATGGTGATCTGTCCGAGCAGGATGGACTCGGTGAAGTCCTTGGACCCGACCGTGAAGCTGGCGCCGGCGAGCGCGTCGGACACGTTTGCGCCGGTGGCCACTTGACCGCTGGGTGCGCTGCACGCACCGAGCGCGATCAGCGCGCTGATGGTGGATGTGATGGCGATGGACCGATGGCGCATGGCGACCTCGTTACTGTGAGGGGGATGACAGTCAGAGACCTCGGGGGCGAAGCAGACGGTCGGCGACAGCGCCGAGCCAGTCGACGAAAAAGGCGATGCCGCAGGTGAGCAGGCCACCGGTGACCTGCACACTGACGCGCTGCAGCTTCAGTCCGTTGATGATCAGGTCGCCGAGCCCACCGGCGTTGACGAAGGTGGCCAGGGTGGCCACCCCGACACAGAGCACCAGGGCGGTACGCAGGCCGGCCAGCATCACCGGTACGGCCAGCGGCAGCTCGATCCGGGTGAGTACCTGGTGCGGGCGCAGGCCCATACCGCGCGCCGCCTCGATCAGGGCTGGGTCGACCTGTTGGATGCCGGCGATCGTGTTGCGTAGCACCGGCAGCACGCTGGAGGCGACCAGACCGATGAGGGCGATACGGAAGCCGACACCGAACTTGATCGTGAGCAGGACCAGCAGGCCGATCGCCGGCACCGCCTGCCCGGCGTTGGCCAGGCCGAGCGCGACCGGGGTGAGGCGCCGGGCCCAGGCCCGAGTGAGCAGGACACCGAGCGGGACGGCGATCACCACGACGAGGACGGCGGCGGTGAACGTCAGCCAGAGGTGCTGCAGGATCGCCGCGCGCAGATAGCCCGCGTTGAGCGTCCGTCGCTCGATCGAGTCCAGGTGCTGTGCCGACACCCAGGCCCACAGGGCCAGGAGCATGACGGCCAGCGCGACCGGGGTGATCGCGAGCCGCAGATAGTCGCGACGGCTCCCCCGCCGAGCCGGCCAGGTGCCGGTCGCGCCTGTTGCGGCGAGGCCGGTCGGGGGTAGGGCGATGGCCTGGTCAGTGGGCATCCGGCGACACCTCTGCCGAGGCCGCCGCAGACGCTGTGGCGGGCGCAGACGCTGTGGCGGGCTCAGCCGCCATCGCGGCGCGGATCGCGTCGAAGGTCAACAGGCCGAGCGCGCCACCGTCGGCACGGCGTACCACCAGGTGCTGCCGTGGCGAGGCGACCAACGCGTTGAGGGCATCCTTGAGCGTCGTCGTCTCGGCGATACTGCCGTCCGGATCGCCCGATGCGTGCCCTGGTTCGCAGGGCGCCAGCTGAGCGGCGGACACCGTGGACAGCCCGAGCCGCTGCAGCGTCGCGTCCGAGCCGCAGAAGCCTGCCACGTAGTCGTCGACCGGGGCGGCAAGAATCCGTTCCGGGGTGTCGAACTGGACGATCCTCGATCGCTCGGCCAGGACCGCGATGCGGTCGCCGAGGCGGACCGCCTCCTGGAAGTCGTGCGTGACGAACACGACGGTCTTGCCGAGGCGTTGCTGCAATGCCCGGAACTCCCGCTGCAACCGGTCCCGCGTGATCGGGTCGGTCGCACCGAACGGCTCGTCCATCAGCATGACCGGCGGGTCGGCGGCCAGCGCCCGGGCCACGCCGACCCGCTGCTGCTGTCCGCCGGACAGTTGGCGCGGGAAGCGACCGGCGAAGGCGCCCGGATCCAGATCGACGAGGTGCAGCAGCTCCTCCACGCGCGACCGGATGCGGGCACGCGGCCAACCCAGCAGCCGCGGTACCAGGCCAATGTTGTCGGCGATGGTCATGTGCGGGAACAGGCCGATCTGCTGGATGACGTACCCGATGCGGCGCCGCAGGGTGTTGGGGTCCAGCGCCTGCACGTCGGTGCCGCCGACGGTGATCAGGCCGGAGGTCGGCTCGATCAGCC
>JAOPWA010000633.1 GCA_025965915.1 Dactylosporangium sp.
GAACTGACGAGGAGAAACCAAGCATGACCACCGCCCTCGCCGACCGGCTGCGGAGCGTCTTTGTCGAGGCGCTCGAACTGCCGGCCGGGGCAGACGTCGAAAACCTCAAATACCGCGACATCGAGGAGTGGGACTCCCTCGGACACATGACGCTGGTCGCCTCCATCGAGGACGAGTTCGGCGTCCAACTCGATACCGAGCAGGTCATCGACATGAGCAGCTTCACGGTCGCGCTGGACATGCTGCGGTCGATGGGCGTCCATGGCTGACGTCGTGGCAGGTAGCCTCGCGGGCCGGGTTGCCGTGGTGACCGGTGGCACCCGCGGTATCGGACGGGCCACCGCGCACCTCCTGGCGGAGGCCGGGGCGACGGTCGTTGTCACCAGCCGCGACTCCGGCCGCGCCAAGGCGGTCGCTGCCGACCTGTCCGAGGCGTACGGTGCACCCGCCACCGGCATCGGCTTCGACGTGGCGGACTTCGACGCGGTGGGCACGGCGTTCAAGGCCATCGCCGAGCAGCACGGGCGCATCGACGCCCTCGTCGCGAACGCGGGCGTGCTCGAAGACGCGCTGATCGGCATGATCAAGCCGGACCTGATCGAACGCATGCTGGCGACGAACGTGGCCGGCACGATCACGACCGTGCAGGCCGCCGCCCGCGTCATGATGCGCAAGCGCTCCGGAGCGATCGTCGTGCTCGCGTCGATCGTGGGCGAGCACGGCAGCGCCGGGCAGACCGCGTACGCGGCGTCCAAGGCGGCGGTAGCGGCCGTCGCCCGGTCGGCGGCCAAGGAGCTGGGGCCCCGGGGCATCCGGGTCAACGCGGTCGCCCCCGGCCTGATCGACACCGACATGATCACCCACCTCCCCGAGGACCTGGTCGCCGATCGGGTCGCGCACACGGCGCTGCGCCGCCTCGGTGACCCGATGGACGTGGCCCGGGCGATCCGCTTCCTGATCAGCGACGAGGCGGCGTTCATCACCGGACAGATCCTCGGTGTCGATGGTGGTCTCGTGCTGTGAGCACTGACCTCGTTGCGCCGGGCGCCCGGCTGATCGACGTGACAACGGGCAACGTGCTGACCGGGGACAGCCTCGCCGGCGCGACCAGCGCCGTAGCCGAAGCGCTTGACGAGCTACCCGGTGGCGCGATCTTCGCCCGTACCGGCATCAGCACCGCCGCGGTCCTGCGCTACCTCGGCTGCTGGGCCGCGCACCGGCCGATCGCCCTGCTCGACCCGGCGCTCGACCCGGCGACGCTCGCCGAGATGGTGCGGCGGTTCGCGCCCGCCGCGGTGGTCGGCCTCTCCGAAGGCAGCGCCGGCGCCACGCCCGGCGAGCTTCCGCCCGGGTACGGGTACCGCGACGTTGACCCGCTCGGCTCGACCTGGGTACGCACCGACGACCCGGCGGCGGTCCCGCATCCGGATCTCGCCCTGATGCTGGCCACCTCGGGATCGACCGGTAGCCCCCGGCTGGTCCGGCTGTCCCGGCGGGCCGTGCACGTCAACGCGACCGGGATCGCCACGGCGCTGTCGATCGGGCCCCACGAGATCGCGCCGACCAGCCTGCCGCTGTTCTACAGCTACGGGGTGTCGGTGCTCAACAGCCACCTGGTCGCCGGCGCGACGGTGCTCCTGGTCAACGGTGGGGTGCTGTCCCGCGACTTCTGGACGGCGTTCGACCGGTACGGCGCCACGTCCCTGGCTGGCGTCCCCTACAACTACGAGATGCTCGACAAGATCCGTTGGACCCCGGCGAAGCATCCGACCCTGCGCACGATGAGCCAGGCGGGCGGCCGGCTGCGCGACGAGCTGATCGACGCGTTCCACCAGAAGATCACGGCGGTCGGCGGTGCGTTCCAGCCGATGTACGGGCAGACCGAGGCCACCGCACGGATCACCGTGCTCCCGGTCGGTGAGCTGCCCGGCCGGCTCGGCTCGCCCGGGCGGGCCCTGCCCGGCGGCGCGCTGTCGGTGCGTACCGAAGACGGCGGCGAGCGCCGGGCACCGGGGGTTGTCGGCGAGGTGATCTACGAGGGCCCCAACGTGATGATGGGGTACGCCGAGAGCGCCGCCGACCTCGGTCGCGGTGACGACCTCGGTGGCGTGCTCGCCACCGGAGACCTCGGGTACCTCGACGAGGACGGTTTCCTGTTCCTCACCGGCCGACTCAAGCGGATCGGCAAGGTCTTCGGCATCCGGGTGAACCTCGACGACATCGAGAAGCTGGTCACCCAGGCCGCCGGGGATGGCATCGGACCGGTGGCGGCGGTGCCGTCCGGCGACAAGGTCATCCTGTGGTGCGAGGGCGAGCTGGACTCCGCGCGCCGGGCAGAGATCGCCAAGCTGCTGGCTGAGCGGATGAAGCTGCACCGTTCCGGCTTCGACGTGCGCGACATCGACGTGCTGCCGCTGCTGTCCAGCGGCAAGGTCGACTACCGGGCCCTGGAGGCGAAATCATGACCGTCTTCAGCAAGCCTCAGCGCGAGCGGGAGGCCGACCTGCTCGAACGGCTCGTCGAGCTGACCGAGCACCACCGGGCGGCGAGCGTCGAGTACCGCCGGATCCTCGAGGCGATCGGGCATACCGCCGGCACGACGTACGAGCGCGTGGCCGACCTGCCGTGGCTGCCGGTACGGCTGTTCAAACACCACGCCCTCAAGAGCGTGCCGGACGACGAGGTGTTCAAGGTACTGACCTCCAGCGGCACCACCGGTGGCGACGTGAGCCGGATCTTCCTGGACAAGGAGGCGGCCTCGGTCCAGCAGCGCATGCTCGCGGCGACGCTGCAGACCGTGCTCGGCCCCAACCGGCTGCCGATGCTGCTCGTCGACACGAAGGCGCTGTTCTCCGACCGGCGCTCGTTCTCGGCGCGGGGCGCCGGCGTGCTCGGGATGATGAACTTCGGCCGCAACCACGTCTTCGTACTCGACGAAGAGGACCGGCCCGACGTGGAGGCCGTCCGGCAGTTCCTCGCCAAGCACGGCGACCAGCCGTTCCTGGTCTTCGGCTTCACGTTCATGGCCTGGCTCTACCTGTACGAACTCGCAAGGGACGCCGGGTTGGACCTGTCCAACGGCATCCTCATCCACAGCGGTGGCTGGAAGAAGCTGATCGACCAGGCGGTGGACAACGCCGAGTTCCGGCGCCGGTTCGCGGCCGACACCGGGCTGACCCGGATTCACAACTTCTACGGCATGGTCGAGCAGATCGGCACGGTCTATCTCGAAGGCCCTTCCGGCGACGGGCTCTACTGCCCCGACTTCGCCGACGTGATCATCCGTGATCCGGTCACCTGGGACGAGGCGCCGGTCGGCACTCCCGGCGTGATCGAGGTGGTCAGTAGCCTGCCGCGCTCGTACCCGGGCCATGTCCTGCTTACCGAGGACCGCGGGGTGATTCACGGCATCGACGACGGAGACCTGCCCGGCAAGCGCTTCTCCATCCTGGGCCGGTTGCCCCGGGCCGAGGCGCGGGGTTGCAGCGACACGTTCCAGGGGGCGTCGTGACCACAGTGGACCAGCGGTTCCCGGCCGCCGCGCCGATCGGCGTGGGTGACCTGCTGGCCGAGGTGACCAGCGAACCGGCCGGGGGGCGGCTGCGCGTGGGCGACCCCCGGGTGAGCGATTTCCTGGTCGCGTTCGCCCGCCGGCTGCTGGCCCCGAGCGTGGCGCGCCGCTTCCCCGAACTGGCCTCGCTGGGCTTCTTCCTGCGCCGGGGCGAACTGGAGAAGACGATCGCCGCGGCCACGCCGCCCGCCGGTCAACTGCGCTTCCCGCGCGGGGTCGTCTTCCACGTACCGCCGGCGAACGTCGACACCATCTTCGTGTACTCGTGGGCGCTGTCGGCGCTGGCCGGTAACCCCAACGTGGTGCGCATCTCGTCCCGATCGGCCGGGGCCGCCGTCGCCGTGCTCGACGCGCTCAACGCGACGCTCGCCGACGCCCACCCGGCCATCGCGCAGACCCAGCGCATGGTCACGTACGGCCACGACGACGAGACCACCGCCGCGCTGTCCCTCGGCTGTGACCTCCGGGTGATCTGGGGTGGTGACCGGTCGGTTACGGAGATCCGCCGCTACCCGCTGGGCCCGGCCGCCCGGGATCTCACCTTTCCCGACCGGTCCTCGTTCGCGGTGATCTCAGCGGCCGGCTGGCGCGAGGCCGATGACACCACGCGGCGGGATGTGGCCATCCGGCT
Source organism: Dactylosporangium sp. (assembly GCA_025965915.1). Classification (GTDB taxonomy): domain Bacteria; phylum Actinomycetota; class Actinomycetes; order Mycobacteriales; family Micromonosporaceae; genus Planosporangium. The sequence continues at coordinate 4,203 of JAOPWA010000633.1, forward strand.
GTACAACGACTCGTACTGGTTCGACCAGGCAGCCTGCGCCTCGCCCCGCGCCGTCTACTGGGTGGGTGCCCCGGAATCCGTCCAGCGGGCCGGTGCCGAGCTGTTCGACCTGCTCTCGGAGGTCGTGGAGAGCAAACACCCGGACGTCGACGCGGCCATGGCGGTGGAGAAGCGGGTGTCGACCTACGGGCTCGCCGCCGAGGGCGTCGCGAACGCGGTGCGCTTCCGGGGTAACGAGATCGCCACTCTCGAACTGGCCGCACCGGAGCTCATCCCCCGCCGCTGGCTCGGCGTCGGTACGTTTCCGCAGGCACAGGTCGGGTCGCTCACCGAGCTGGTCAGCGTCGTCGAACGGCGCGACCAGACGGTGAGTCATTTCGGGTTCGGCGCCGACGAGCTCGTGAGCTTCGCCGAGCAGCTCGCCGGCCGGGGGGTCGACCGGCTGGTGCCGATCGGCGAGGCGCTGACCTTCTCGTCGGTGTGGGACGGCTATGACCTGCTGCGCGAGTTCACCCGACTGACCACGGTGCAGATCAGGGAGCCGAAGCCGTAGTCCCCGGTCGTCCATGGCGACTCACCTTTTGGGCGGAAAGTCGTAATAAGGAGAGCTGAGCCGTCGATATTACGGTGCATCATGCTGCCGTAGTCGTCAGGAGCTCAGCTTGATTCCCATCTCGACCGTCCGCGTCAATGAAGAAGCGGAGAGGCTCGCCGTAGAGGTCATCCGCTCGGGCATGCTGGCCCAGGGCCCGATGGTCGCCCGCCTCGAGCGGGAGTTCGCGGAGTTCGTCGGCGTGTCACACGCCGTTGCGGTCAACAACGGGACGACCGCCCTTGTCGCGGCCGTGCAGGCGCTCGATCTCCAGCCGGGCGACGAGGTGATCACCAGCCCCTTCACGTTCGTCGCGACGCTCAACGCGATCCTTGAGGCGGGGGCGGTGGCGCGGTTCGCCGACATCTCCGAAGACGACTTCTGCATCGACCCCGACGCCCTGGAAGCCGCGATCGGCGACCGGACCAAGGTGCTGATGCCCGTCCACCTGTACGGGCAGACCGCGGACATGGACCGGATCGTGCCGACGGCGCAGCGGCACGGCCTGCCGTTGATCGAGGACAGCGCCCAGTCGCACGGCGCCACCATCGGCGGGCGCGCCGCCGGCAGCTTCGGCATCGGTACGTTCTCGTTCTACGGCACGAAGAACATCACGACCGGCGAAGGTGGAATGATCACCACCGACGACGACACTATCGCCGACCGCCTCCGGGTGCTGCGAAACCAGGGCATGCGCCAGCGCTACCAGTACGAGATGGCCGGCCACAACTACCGGCTCACCGACCTGCAGGCTGCGTTGGCCATCCCCCAACTCGCCAGCTACGACCAATTGGTGAAGCGGCGCAAGGAGAACGCGACCCGACTCTCGGCTGGCCTGCGGGATGTCCCGGGCGTACGCGTCCCCGACGAACTGCCCGGCCGTTCGCACGTGTGGCACCAGTACACCGTGTTGATCACCGATGAGTCGCCCCGCGACCGCGACGAGGTCATCCGGCTGCTGTCCGAGCGGGGCATCGGCTGCGGGATCTACTACCCGAAGATCGTGTACGACTACGACTGCTACGCGGCCAACCCGAAGGTGATCGCCGATCCGGCTCCGGTCGCGGAGCGGGTCGCGGCCCGATGCCTCTCCCTGCCGGTACACCAGCACCTCAGTGACTCCGAGGTGGACCAGGTGATCGAGGGCGTGCGCGCGGCGGTGGCGGCATGAGCACCGCACGTCCGAAGATCGTCCTGGTCGGGACCGGCTCGATGGGTTCCCTGCACGCCCGGGTGCTCTTCCAATCCGAGCGCTGTGACCTCGTGCGGATCGTCGAACTCGACGAAGCAGTCGGCACCGACATCGCCGAACGGTACGGCGCGCGGTGGACGCCCGAGGTGGGCGACCTTACCGATGCGGACGCGGTGGTCCTCGCGGCGCCGACCGAGTGCCACCACAGGATCGCGCATGACGTTCTCGCCGCGGACAAGCCACTGCTCATCGAGAAGCCGGTGTGCGGGAGCCTGGACGAGAGCGAGGAGATCGTCGAACTTGCGGACAGGCGGGACCTGCCGCTGGTCTGCGGTCTCCTGGAACGGTTCAACCCGGCCGTACTGACGGCGATGGCGCTGGTGGACCGGCCGGTCCACGTGACCGCCACCCGGCACTCGCCGTACGCGCCGCGCATCCGTACCGGGGTCGCGTGGGACCTGCTCGTACACGACGTCGACCTGGCCATCCAGGTCTTCGGCGGAGCCGAGCCGTCCCGCATCCGTGGTCTGCTCGGGCACTTCCACCCGCAGTCGCGGAGCGCGGCCGAGGATGTGGCCGAGGCGGTGATGTACTTCGACGGCGGCGGCATGGCGACCGTGTCCGCCAGTCGCATCAGCCAGCGCAAGATGCGCTGCCTGACAATCGCCGAGATCGACCGCCTCATCGAGGTTGACCTGCTTCGCCGCGACGTGACCATCTACCGGCACGTATCGCACGACGCGGCCACCCCCGACGGGCGCGGCTACCGCCAGCAGAGTCTCATCGAGATTCCCGAGTTGACGACCGTGCGGGAGCCGTTGGCCGCTCAGCTCGATCATTTCCTGGACATTGTCGAAGGCCGCACCGACGCCAAGGCCGAACGGGCGCGCATCCTGCCGTCGCACCGCGTTGTCGGGCATGTCATCGGAGACCACTACGAGCAAGTCGCGGCCTGATCGTACGGCGTCCCATTCGCCTCGACCTAAGATCGCAGGGTGGCGGCCAGCGGATGACTCGGATGGGGCACTTGTGCGATATGCCGTAATTGGCGGCGGGATCGTCGGGCTGGCGACCGCCTACCAGATCTGTCGGGATCACCCCGGCGCCTCGGTCACCGTCATCGAGAAGGAGCACGGCTGGGGCGCACACCAGACCGGCCACAACTCGGGCGTCATCCATGCCGGGGTGTACTACGCGCCGGGCAGCCTCAAGGCGGAACTGTGCAAGACCGGCCGTCAGTCGATGGTGGCCTTCTGCGCCGAGAACGGCATCCCCTTCCGGGTGTGCGGCAAGCTGATCGTCGCCACCGACGCAAGCGAGCTACCCCGGCTCCACGCGTTGCACGAGCGCGCCCGCGCCAACGGCCTACCGGTCCGGCTGATCACGCCGGAGGAGACCCGTGAGTACGAGCCTGAGGTGGCCTGCGTGGCCGCGCTCCACGTCGCGTCCACCGGGATCGTCAACTTCGGCACCGTGTGCGCGCGCCTCGCCGAACTACTGGCGGAGTCCGGCGCCGAACTGCGTACCGGCGAGCGGGTTCTCGGCATCAGGGCCGCCACCTCCGCCGGGCCGGTGATCGTGCGTACCACGCGCGGCGAACTTCAGGCGGACATCCTGATCAACTGCGCCGGCCTGCACGCCGACCGGATCGCACGGCTCGCCGGGGTGCGTCCACCAGCCAGGATCATCCCGTTCCGCGGCGAATACTACGAACTGCGCCCGGAGCGCCAAGGCCTCGTCAGGGGACTCATCTATCCCGTACCCGATCCGCAGTTCCCGTTCCTCGGCGTGCATCTGACCAAGATGATCGACGGCAGCGTCCATGCCGGCCCGAACGCCGTGCTCGCCCTGGCCCGGGAGGGTTACCGGTGGGACCGGATCCGACCGGGCGACGTGCTGGACGCGGCTACGTACGGCGGGCTGTGGCGGTTGGGTCGGCGGCACTGGCGGTACGGGGCGAGTGAGATCCGCCGGTCGCTGTCCAAGCAGCGTTTCGCGGACAGCCTGGCCCGGCTCGTGCCCGCCATCGGCCCCGACGACCTGGTCAGGGCCGAGGCCGGGGTGCGGGCCCAGGCGATCCGGCCGGATGGCAGCCTCGTCGACGACTTCCTCATCGTCCGGCAGGGCCGGCAGGTGCACGTCCTCAACGCGCCCTCGCCCGCCGCCACCAGTTCCCTGGAGATCGCCAAGCACATCGTCGCCGGGCTACCCTCCTAGTCGCGTCTCCTAGTCGCGCGCGGCGTCAGTCGGCAGCCGCGAGGAACTCTTCCCACGTCCGACCGCCGCCAAGGTGGTCGGGGGCGAGGTGCCCACCGTCGCGGTAACCACGCGCGACCGCGCCGGGCAGGCGCACGGGTACGACCGGGCGGCGGCGGCCGCGGCTTCGCAGGTAGGCGCGGGCTAGATCGGCGGCGCTGCGCACCTCGGGGCCGCCGAGGTCCGGGGCCCGTCCGAGTGCCAGGCCGCTGGCGACCCGGATCAGCTGGGCGGCGGCTTCGGGTACGTCGATGGGCTGGAAGCTGGTGCCGGCCGGCACCGCGACGACGGGCAGCTTGGCCGCCCCTCGCAACAGCGTGAGCACCAGGGTGTGGAACTGCGTGATGCGCTGGATCGTCCCGGGCAGCTCGGACCGCTCGACGAGACGCTCCACGGCCAACTTCTCGCGGTAGTACTTCAGCGGCACCCGGTCGACTCCCACGATCGAGACGTACACCAGATGCGGGTGCCCGGTGCGCGCGGCGGCGAGCAGGCGGTTGGCGGCCTCGACGTCGGAGCCCGAGGTACGGGGGTCGCTGGCGGCGTGAATCACCGTGGCGATGCCGTCGAGGGCGGCATCCAGACCGGTGCCGGTAGCCAGATCGCCGGTGGCCCAGTCGAGATCGGGATCGGCGTCAGCGGGTCTGGGGCGCCTGCTGAGCACCCGTACCGGCCGGCCGGCGTCACGGAGTTGGCGGACCAGGACGCTCCCCAGCGTGCCGGTGCCGCCCGTGATCAGAATCGATCCGTCGATGGTCATCGCGGCCCAGAATAGTGCCACGGGCGGCGTACGGCGCCAGCCACGCCGTTCTTCGCGATCTTCGATACCTACCTCGGGGGCGGCCGATCTGCCCGACTGCCCCGCAGCTCAATGCGGGCTGATGGTCGACCGGCCGAGCACGATCCGCGCGACGGCGCCCAGCGAGTCGGAGCCGGGCACGAAGTAGCCGTCGTGTTCGACCACGTTGCCCACCGGCAGCCTGCGAGCACCGAACGCGGCGTCGAACGGCAGCGTGCCGTGACCGGCGCCGAACAAACGGATCCCGGGCACATCGCGGGTCCAGTCCGACAACGTGCTCCCCGCCCACACCCGGGCCGTCGTACGCAGTTCGGCGACCCGTTCAACGCCCATACCCGGGCTGCCCAGGGCGACGATGTCCTGTACGCGCCGCCCCAGCGATGGGGCGGCGAGCCCCGCGACGACCGATCCGTAGCTGTGCCCCACCAGCGTCACGGTGGCCGCCGGGCGGTACACCCCCAGCCCGGCGACGAACCGGATCAGTGCCGCCGCCCCGACGCTTGCCCGCTCCTCGCGCGCAGCTTCGCGTCCGATGCCCTCCGGCGGGTCGTAGCCCAGCCAGGCGATCACCGCGATGCGTGCCGTCGCGTCGTCCGCCCGTACCTGCTGGTAGAGCTGCCGGGCCTGCCACGCCGGCGCTCGACGCTCACGACCCGCGCAGCCCCGGTCGAAGTTGTCCAACCGGTTACTCAGCCCCGGGACGATGACGGCGATCCGGTCGGCCGTGGCGAGGTCCCCCACCACCTCGGCGACGTGCCCGTTTCCGCGTGGGTCGTACTCGATCACATGACGCTCGGGTGACCACGACGAGCGGCGCCCGTTGACCTCGAACCGCAGGCCGAGCGGCGCGCCGTCGAGGTTGCCGACGATGTCCGGGTACCGGTCGGCCAGCGCGACCCGTGCGGCCGGGCTCAGGCGGGTGAAGAAGCGGGCGATCTGGGACGGCGTCGCCCGCTGCGGATCCGGCAACGGCTGTCCCTCGATCCGGGCGGCGCGCCACGCGGCAACACCTGGCAGTGCGGTGGACACGGTCGCGGCTGCTGCGGCGTTGGCCGGCTCGAACAGCCAGCCGCCGAAGCCGACGACCACGGCCAGAGCCGTGATCGCCGCTTCCCTGGTCAGCCGGAGTATCAGGCGCCGGGGGTTGCCGGGCAATCGCATCCATCGCCTCCTGGAATTGGGCATCTCATTTCGATTACGCAGCCGCCGGCACGAAGGTTCGAAATCGTGACGCTCGGGCGCGTACCGCGCGGCTGGCCACCCAATCGCCACAAACCGTAGCCGCGCGCTCGCGAACCGACGAGGACGCCGGCATGGAAGGGATGATCGGCGACGATCGGCAGTACCCGCAGGTCACGCAGCTTGCCGAAGCGGGTGGGTGAGATGGCGGACCGTCGGTCCGACACTGCCCGCTCGGTATCCATCCGCGGCAGCCTATTCGATGCTCTCCGCCGCTCGGGTCTGCCGGCTGACGAGGCCGGGCTGGCGTCATGTGTCGTTCGTTGCCGGTTGGCGTGCCGGGCCACCCGCACCGATTGCGACAGGTGGCCCTGGAGCACCAATGGCGGCGGCAGACAGGTTTGGCGGATCTGAGGTTACGGCTCCACCTTGTTCTCACCTAGTCCCATAAGTGAGAACACTGATCCGCACCATCGAGGCTCGCCGGGCGTCGTTACCGCTCCTTGACGACGACACCTACACCGGGCAGCGTCTCGGTAAGGCCGGCCAAGCGCACGATCATCATGGCCTTGTCGATGACGCTTCCCCGGTTGGCGCTGCGGGTCGTCAAGTGCCGGGTGACCGGCATCGAGAGGGCGCGGCAGGCGGGCGTACCTGTGAGTCCCCGGCTGTCGTGCTCGGACCTCGGGGAGGCACGCGTGCTGGAACCTGATGCTTACTTCGCGACTTACCGAGCCGCCGTGATTCGCAACCATCGCCCGCAGTGGTCATGGGCGAGGTTCTGTGTGGTGTGCCGGTGCGGGGCCGAGGTGCCCTGCCGCGCGTTGGCGGTCACGCTCGGCGACCTAGACAGGCTGGGCCACCCTGGCGACGGCACGCGCACACTTTCCAGACCAGCACCAGTTCGCGATGAGCCTTCCGGCCTGCTTCGCAGCTAGACGTGAACCACTGCGATGCGCTCATCCTTGGGCCGATCCGGCTCTTCCACCAGTTTGTTCAGGTCGTCCGGGTCGCTGGTCAGTAGAACCACGGGCCGGGCGACCCCGAGAGCCGTCGCCGCCACCACCGCATCGATGGCGCACCGGTGTCCAGACAGGCCGGTCGTCCCGAGGAGTTCACCGGCACGCCGACCGACGTCCGCGCTCACCGGCTGCACCGTGATCCGGGAGAGCACTTGGTGAACGGGAGCGTCACGGGGACCGCCACGCAGTACCTCTGTAAGGGTGATGGCGCTGACCGTAACCCTGGCGCCACGTTCACGCGCGCTCTCCAGGAAGGCGCGAACCCTCTGGTCTCCCGCCGCGAGTTTGGCGAGGCCTTCGCTGTCCAGGACCAGCGTGCCGCCGGCGCCTATCGCACGTCGGGCCATGAGCGCCTCGCCTCGGCCAGCAGATCATCGGAGACGGGGCCGTGTTCGGCCTCCAGCAGTGCGGTGAGCTCTCCAAGAAGGTCGAGTTCAAGTTGCCGGGCGACGGCCTCGGTCACGTATTGGCTGAACTCACCGCGCCCGACCCGCCGTTGAACGGCGGCTGTCAGATCCTCAGGCATCGACACGCTGACCTTACGAGCGCGTCCGACCAACTTGAGCCGCCGACCAGGATCGGATGACAAGACGGCCATGAGCCGCGCCGCTGCGGCCTGAAGTTCGGGAGAGGCCGTTCCGATATCACGGACGACGTCCAGCAGCCGGACAAGCTCCTCCATCGAGCCTGATTCTTCCGACGCACCTTCCTGGTCCGGCGAGGATCTCGGAACCGGTTCTGCGCTCATAACGTGATGCTACCGCTGGTAGCAACTTTTTGTCGCGGCTAGATGCCAGTCCGGCCGGGAGCCAACATTTGTCAGCTTCCGGCCGGATCGGTAATTCATAGGCGAGCAGATTCAGCTGGACCTGACCGATCTTGGGGTGTCCCCCTGACTTCGGGGTCCCCTCCGGTGAGGCGCGTGTCCCTCTGCCGTAGAGGTCGCGTCCTCGATCACCGGGTCGGCTCAGCCAGCATACTGTCCCCTTGGGTCTTGTGGAAGCAATGCGGATCATTCACCGCAACGGTGCCTCATTGTTCTGGTTGAGATTGGTGGAGATTTGCGCCGGGCGGCGTAGTCACGATTGTGGCGGTCTCATCATGACGGTGTCGGCATTGGCATGAACTCGCGGAGATCGGCGGCGAGATTGCTCATCTGCTCGCCGCCCTCTAACCAGGTCGTGATCGATGCCTGCCAGGTGTCGGATCGGGTCAGCCAGCGGTGAAGGCTCCAGGTGAGTGCGACATGGCCGCCGGTGTGGAAGTTGGCGCGAACCGATAGGTGGTTGGTCTGCCAGATCCGCTCGTCGGCCCAGCCCCGATAGTCGGCCGCCAGCTGAGCGATGAAGTCGGGCAGCCATGCGTCGTCCCAGACCCACACCTCTACTCCTTGGAGCTGGGCATGCACTCCGTCGGCTCGGGCGTCGACGGCGAAGCCGATGCCGTACTCGTCGGGGAAGTAGCGGCTATGCAGGCGAACGACCGTGTCGTGATCTTCCTGGCAGCGGATCAGCACGCTGAGGTCATCAGCGGTATGGTCACGGTTCGGCACGTCGTGACACTAAAGGATCACCAAGGCTTTGAGCAGCAGCCAGCCGTTATGGAGCCCACAACGACTCGTCGGGCCAGCCCATGCGGCGGTCAGACTCGTCCAAGGGCCAGTAGCGCTCGACCGCCCGCAGGGTCCCGGCGTCATCGAAGCCTCGGAACTCGGAACTCGGAACTCGGAACTCGGCAACATCGTCGGGCAAGCGGACCACCCCGGGAAGCGTCACCAAGCCGCTGGCCGGGACGTGGACGGAGATCTCGTCGCTCCCGTACCGCACCTCGATGGTGGTGACGGCTCGGCTTGCCGTGACGGTCAGTTCTGTCAGCCAGCGGCCGCCGACGTTGGCCATCTGGGCACCCAGGTTCACCAGGTCGCTGTCGCGCGTGTCCGGCAGGTGCCCGTCGGGACGATCAAGCACCCACTCCGGCATGCCGGAGCCCGAGGAACTGTCCGGAGCCGACCACTGGCCGTCCGGAGAGCGTTCCAGCAGGTATACGTCGTCGAGTAAGTAGTGCGTTTCCTTCCTTCCTGTCACGCCGGAGGACGACGACCGAGCCGTACCGGCCCCAGGTTCCAGCCGCCGCGATGACTACGTCACGCGGCGACAACACGGGCGGGAGAGCCGGAGAGCCGTGTTGCAAGGCGGCGAACAGCCGGGCTGGCGCCAGGAGACC
>JAOPWA010000653.1 GCA_025965915.1 Dactylosporangium sp.
CTCACCGGCGTCGACGTGCTGCTGCACGCCACGAAGAACATCTACAGCGACACCGCGGACGAGAAGTTCTTCCCGCCGGAGCTGCTGGCTCGCATGGTCACCGCCGGCGACCTCGGCCGCAAGACGGGGCGCGGCTTCTACTCGTACTGAGCTTCTCCGCGATCTTGGACACTTGGCGGTGCCATGGCCCGCCGAGTGTCCAAGATCGCGACGGCCGTGCCTAGTCCTTCTCGGTCCAGCGGAACGTGAGCAGGCACAGGATCAGGCCACCGACGCACCAGGCGCCCAGTACGAGCGCGACCCGGCCCAGCTCCCATGCGTGGGCCACCTCCTGCTGGGCGAACGACTCGGGCAGGAACACCGACCGCAGCCCCTGGGCCATCCACTTCAGCGGGAACAGCGCCGCGACCTGCTGCATCCAGCCCGGTAGACCGGTGTAGACGAAGAACACCCCGGATATGAACTGCAGTACCAGCGCCACCGGCGTCGTCATCGAGGGAGCCGCGCGTCCGGTGCGGGCCAGCGAGGAGTACGCGATGCCGAGCAGGGTGCAGGCCATGACGCTCAGCAGGCTCACCCAGGTGAACGTGAACCATTTGGCGGCGCTGCCGGGAAGCGTCAGCCCGTAGAAGGCGACCGCCAGGGCCAGCATGATCGCGGTCGAGACGGCGCTGATCACCAGTACCATCACGATCTTGCCGATGAAGTATGCCGACCGTGGCATCGGGGTGCCGACCAGCCGCTTCAGTACGCCCCGGCTGCGCTCGATCGGGATCTGGATGGCCAGGTTCTGGAAGCCGGTGGCGAGCAGGCCGGAGGCGATCATGCCGGTCACGAAGTACTGCGTCAGCTTGACGCCGCCGGCCACGGTCCCGTGGAACGCCGCGCCGAAGATCAGGACGATGACGACCGGAAAGAGCAGCGTGAAGACCAGGTACGCCCGGGTGCGAACGAACTGCTTGAGCTCGAGTACGCCCCGGCTCAGTCCGAGAGTGAGGGCGCCGGGGCGCCGACCTGTCGCACGGGCGACCGGCTGGTCGACAACCGTGGTCATGCCGCTTCCTCCTTGCCGATCATCGTGAGGTACACATCTTCGAGGGTGGGCCGGCTCACGGTCAGCGCAGGAACCTCGCCGCCGAATCGCTCAGCCAGTGCCGCGACGGTAGCCGTGGGGGTGTGCGTGCGTTCCGACTCCGGGCCGTTCGGGCCCTGCCAGTGCACCGTCGCCATCGCGTTGCGCCGGTCGCCCAACTCCGCGGGGGTGGAGAGGGCCACCATGCGGCCCTTGGCGATGACGCCCACCCGGTCTGCGAGCGCCTCGGCCTCGTCCAGGTAATGCGTGGTGAGCAGGATGGTGGTGCCCGCGGCAGCCAGCCCGCGAATCAGCTCCCAGAATTCGCGGCGCGCCTCCGGGTCGAAACCGGTGGTCGGTTCGTCGAGGAACAGCAGTTCCGGCTGGCCGATGATGCCGAGCGCCACATCCAGGCGCCGCTTCTGGCCGCCCGACAGCCGCTCGGCGCGGGAGTCGCGCTTGTCGGTCAGGCCCACCCGGTCGATGACCTTGTCCGGGTCGGCGGCGTTCGGGTAGTACCGGGCGAAGTGGTGCACCACCTCGGCGACCGTGAGCTCCTCGAACTCGCCGGTGCTCTGGAGCACGATGCCGACCCGGGAGCGCCATTCGGCGGTCGCGTCGCGCGGGTTGGTCCCCAGTACCCGTACCTCGCCGCCGTCGGGTCGCCGGAAGCCCTCCAGGATCTCCACGGTGGTGGTCTTGCCGGCGCCGTTCGGGCCGAGCAACGCGAACACCTCTCCTCGCGGCACCGCGAGGTCGAGGCCGTCGACGGCGACGGTCGCGCCGTACGCCTTGCGCAGGCCGCGTACCTCGATCGCCAGATTTTCCGTCACGGCGTCCACTATGGCTCGCCGGTGCGGAAAAATGCGGATCGAGGCGGCCATGATCGGCGCAATTTTTCCGGAGGTTGTCGCAGTGCCCGAACACCGGTGAGGATTGTCACGGGTCCAACCCAAGTTACCGCTTAGTAAACTTCGGGCACGGAGTCCCAGGGACCGCGGAGGTTGGCCATGTCCGATGCAAGCCGGCTGGAGCAGCCCGACCGGCCGTGGGTGATGCGCACCTACGCCGGCCACTCTTCCGCAGCCGCCAGTAACGCGCTCTTCAGGCGCAATCTCGATAAGGGGCAGACGGGCCTGTCGGTCGCGTTCGACCTGCCGACGCAGACCGGGTACGACCCCGACCACGAGATGGCCCGCGGTGAGGTAGGGCGGGTCGGCGTGCCCATCTCCCACCTCGGGGACGCCCGGGCTCTCTTCGACGGCCTCGACCTCGCCGCGGCGAATACGTCCATGACGATCAACGCTCCGGCGATGTGGCTGCTCGCCCTCTACGTGAGCGTCGCCGACGAGCAGGGTGCCCCGCGCGAGAAGCTCGCCGGCACGACCCAGAACGACATCATCAAGGAGTACCTGTCCCGCGGGACCCACATCTTCCCGCCGGGGCCGTCCCTGCGGCTGACCACCGACGTCATCGCGTGGACCATTGCCAACTGCCCCAAGTGGAACCCGGTCAACATCTGCTCGTACCACCTGCAGGAGGCCGGTGCCACGCCGGTCCAGGAGGTGGCCTTCGCCCTGGCGACCGGGATCGCCGTACTCGACGCGGTGCGCGACTCGGGCCAGATGCCGGCCGACCAGCTCGGCCGCGTCGTCGAGCGGATCTCGTTCTTCGTCAACGCCGGCGTGCGCTTCGTCGAGGAGATGGCGAAGATGCGCGCGTTCGCCCGCCTGTGGGACGAGATCACCGAGGAGCGCTACGGCGTCACCGATGCCAAGCAGCGCCGTTTCCGCTACGGCGTACAGGTCAACTCGCTCGGCCTGACCGAGGCACAGCCGGAGAACAACATCCAGCGCATCGTGCTGGAGATGCTCGGCGTGACCCTCTCGCGCAACGCCCGCGCCCGGGCCGTGCAGTTGCCCGCCTGGAACGAGGCGCTCGGCCTGCCCCGCCCGTGGGACCAGCAGTGGTCACTGCGTATGCAGCAGGTCCTCGCGTTCGAGTCGGACCTTCTCCAGTATCCGGATCTCTTTGACGGCTCGCACGTGGTCGAGGCCCTGGTGTCGTCGATCGCCGATGGTGCCCGCGCGGAGCTTTCGACCGTGCTCGACATGGGCGGCGTGGTCGCCGCCGTCGAGACCGGCTACCTCAAGAGCGCCCTGGTCGCCTCGCTGGCCGAGCGGCGCCGGCGCATCGAGTCCGGAAGCGACGTCGTCGTCGGGGTCAACCGCTTCACCGAGACCGAGCCGAGCCCCCTGACCGCGACCGGCGCCGCCCACGTCGAGCAGGTCGACCCGGCCGTGGAGACCGCGGCCGCCGAGAGCGTGAAGGCGTGGCGCGAGCAGCGCGACTCCACCGCGGTGGCGGCCGCGCTCGACCGGCTCCGCGCCGACGCCGGGGGCACCGCCAACCTGATGCCGGCAACCCTCGAATGCGTCCGGGTGGGCGTGACGACGGGGGAGTGGGCCGGGGCGCTGCGGGAGGTGTACGGCGAGTACCGGGCGCCGACCGGGCTCAGCTCCGCCGGCGCCGTCGGGCGTGCGGCCGAGGAAACGCCGGCCGGGTCGTCGCTGGCTGCGGTCCGCTCCCGAGTACGGGAAACCGCCGCCGAACTGGGCGCTGGCCGCCTCCGGATGCTGGTCGGCAAGCCTGGCCTGGACGGGCACTCCAACGGTGCCGAGCAGATCGCGGTACGCGCCAGGGATGCCGGCTTCGAGGTCGTGTACCAGGGGATCCGGCTGACCCCCGCGCAGATCGTTTCCGCGGCGGTGGCCGAGGACGTCGACCTCGTCGGGCTGTCCGTACTCTCCGGCTCGCATCTCGACGCGGTACCCGCGGTCCTCGACGGACTACGCGCGGCGGGCCGCCCCGACCTGCCGGTCGTGGTCGGAGGCATCATCCCGCCCGAAGACGCCGTGACCCTGCGCAAGGCCGGCGTAGCGCGCGTGTTCACGCCCAAGGACTTCGCGCTCAACGACATCATGGACGAACTGGTGACCGTGGTACGGGAAGTCAACGGCCTGGCCTGACCGGTTCTCCCTACTTTTTGTGAGGAGGGCGCCCCTCTTGGGCCTGCTTTTGTGAGGAGGGTGCCCCTCTTACCGGCGTAGACGGGTAGAGGGGCACCCTCCTCAACTAGAGGGGAAGATGGCTGGCGCCCTTGTCCGCCGGGAGTTCGTTAATCGCCGCTGTGATCAGCGTCCGGGTTGCCGCGCCGTAGACGAGCACGCGTTCAGCATGACAGCGGCCGGCAACAACGTGAGCGCGGCGGACCACAACATGTCCGCGGCGGGCAACAGCCGCTCAGACCAGTGCGTCGCGGATGAACTCCAGCGTCTCCACCGCCTCGTGCAGGTTGTCGGCCTTCTCCCACAGCTCGTACCAGCCCGAGTCGCGCTCCTCGATGCGGTCGAGCGCGTCGTGCGCGAGCGGGGGGAGGTCAGGATGGACCTTGGGTGGATCGTCCAGCGTGAGGAACTCCGGTGCGTAGTCGGACTCGATCCGGGGCGCGCCCGGGCAGCTGGCCGCCACGACGGCGGCGGCGGCGAAAGCGCGGAACGCCCGCTCGGTGTCCAGGCCGTTTTCGGCGTCCAGCGCCTCCTGCTCGGCCCTGCGGAGCATGATCAGCCGCTGGTCGGGGTCGGCGTCGTCCAGTTCGGTAGCGAACGCCTCGGCGACGTCGTTTTCGAACGGACCGGTACCCCAGACGTGCATTGGATTCCCCTCCAGCCTCGGTAACCGGCCGGTGGCAGCGCCCGGCTGTCCGTTAATGGGTACCCTCTCCCGGTGCGACTAGTCATCGCCCGGTGTTCGGTGGATTACATCGGCCGGCTCACAGCCCACCTTCCGCTCGCGACCCGGCTGCTCATGGTCAAGGCCGACGGCTCGGTCTCCATCCACGCCGACGACCGCGCCTACAAGCCCCTCAACTGGATGAGCCCGCCCTGCCGGGTCGAGGAAGCCCCCGGCGTATGGCGGGTGGTCAACAAGGCCGGTGAGGAGCTGCGCATCACGCTGGAGGAGGTGCTGCACGACTCGTCGCACGAGCTGGGCATCGACCCCGGTCTGGTCAAGGACGGCGTCGAGGCGCACCTGCAGCAGTTGCTCGCGGCGACCCCCAGCGTCCTGGGGGAGGGCTTCACGCTGGTCCGCCGTGAATATCCGACCGCGATCGGGCCGGTAGACCTGCTGTGCCGCGACGGCGCCGGCGCCGCGGTCGCGGTGGAGATCAAGCGACGCGGCGAGATCGACGGCGTGGAGCAGCTGACCCGCTATCTGGAACTGCTCGGCCGCGACCCGCTACTCGCCCCGGTCGCGGGCATTTTCGCCGCCCAGGAGATCAAACCCCAGGCGAGGGTACTGGCGGAAGACCGCGGGATCCGCTGTGTCGTGCTCGACTACCACGCGCTGCGAGGTATCACCCGCGACGAGATGACCCTGTTCTAGGTCGTCTCCTGGCGCTCGACGGTAAAGCCGCCCTGGCCGTCCTGGTGCACCGTGTACAGCTCGTCGAAGCCCTCGTCGTAGGTCGGCCGGGTGAGGCGCTTCAGGGTGGAGAAGACGCCGACGTTCGGCACCCGTTGCCTACCCTCCCGCTGGGCGTTGCGGGCCAGCGACAGGCTCGGATCGGGCGGGAACCAGTACCCGATGACCTTGGCGCCCTTCTCGTGTGCGAGGTCGATCAGCGGTACCCGCTCGTGGGGCGACGGGTTGGTGTTGTCGACGGCGACATCCCGGCCGGCGGTCAGCGCCTCGCCGATCTCCCGCCGTTGTCGCTGCTCGCGGTGCCGGGCGTTGGGCCAGTTGTCCTTGCTGATGTGGGTGTGTGTATCAGCCAGCTCCCGCCGGTAGAACGTCGACTTCCCCGACGCCTGCAGTCCGACCATGAGGGCCACTTCGGCCATGCCGTGCCCCTACCCGGATCCTGGACACTTAGCGGGCCGATAACCCCGCTGAGTGGCCAGGATCGCGGAAGATCGTCAGCGGGACCGGCCGTGCAGGAGCTTGATGGTGCGCGTGATCATGGCTACCGCCTTGGGTGTGCGGTCGAACGACATCGACGGCACCAGTGACGGGGCCCGGCGGCGGGTGATCGCCTTGGCGCGGGTGAACTCGCGTAGCCCGTCCTCGCCGTGGATGCGTCCGAACCCGGAGTCGCCGACCCCGCCGAACGGCAGGTTGGGCACCGCCACGAACGCGAGCGTCGCGTTGATCGAGGTCATGCCCGACCGCAGCCGCCGCGCCAGTTCCATGCCGCGGGATCGGGAGAAGACCGACCCGCCGAGACCGTACGCGGACGCGTTCGCCCGCTCGACCGCCTCGTCACCGTCGCGCACCCGCGTGACGGTGAGCGTCGGGCCGAACGTCTCCTCGCGGACAGCGGCGCTGTCCTCGGGGACGTCCACCAGGATCGTCGGCTTCACGTACGGCGGCTGCACCGCTTCGGGACCGCCCAGGACGGCCCGGCCGCCGCTGGCGATCGCGTCGTCGATGTGGCGGCGGATCACGTCGATCTGCCCCGGCATTGTGATCGGGCCGAAGTCGGCGTCGTCGTCGACCCCCACCGTCAGCTTCGCGGCCCGGTTCACCAGTCGCGCCAGGAAGTCGTCGTAGACGGCCTCGGCGACGTAGACCCGCTCGATTCCGACGCAGGTCTGGCCGGCGTTCGTCATGCCGCCCCACAGACACGCCGACACCGCTGCGTCGAGGTTGGCGTCCGCCTCGACGATCATGGCGTCCTTGCCGCCGCACTCCACGAGCACCGGGGTGAGCGTCTCCGCGCAGGCGGCCATCACCTTCTTACCGGTGGCGGTGGAGCCGGTGAACGCGAGCTTGCCCACGCCGGAGCGGCTCAGCGCGGCGCCGACCTCGCCGGTGCCGTGCACGATCTGCAGGACCGGTTGCTCCGGCACGACCTCGGCGAACCGGTCGATCAGCCACTGTCCGACGGCCGGGGTGTACTCACTGGGCTTGAAGACGACCGCGTTGCCGGCGGCCAGGGCGTACGCGATCGAGCCCATCGG
>JAOPWA010000674.1 GCA_025965915.1 Dactylosporangium sp.
CGATCTCACCAATGATCCCGGGTCGGATCCCGTTCTCGCCCTCACGGATGTCGGTGAGGATCAGCTCGGCCAACTCGCCGGCCGTCATGGTGGCGACGGTCGACGGGTGCGACCCCTCCAGGTAGAAGCCGGTACCCGCGATGATGTGCACGCCGCTCTGCTCGCTCACCGTGCGCAGGCCGCGCAGGTTGCGGCCGATGCCGAGCCCGGTGGTGTCGATGAGCGTCCGGCCGCCGAGGGCGGCGAAGCGCCCCACCTCCTCGGCCGCCAGCGCGACATCGTCAAGCCGGCAGTTGTCGAGGTTGCCGAAGGGGTCGTGCTTGAGGTCCCACAGGTCCTCGATCCCGACCTTCTTGTGCGCGAACGTATCCGGGTCCAGCCCGACCGACGATGTGGGTTGCCACCAGCTGGAGACGTCGTTGAGGACGTGCTCGTGGGTCAGGCAGATGCCGAGGTCGGCGGTTGGGACGGCGCCACGGACGGTGGTGACCAGGGTCATCGCTGCTTCCCGACGATACGGCTGAAGAGCTTGCTGTTGAGGAAGATCGCGACGACCAGGATGATGCCCTGCGTGATGGGCACCCAGTAGACGTTCACGTGCAGCAGGACCAGGCCGTTGGAGAGGATGCCGAGAGTCAGGGCGCCCAACAGCGTGCCGATGATCGACCCGCGGCCACCGAGCAGGCTCGTGCCGCCGAGCACGACGGCCGTGATGACCTCGAGCTCGAAGCCGGTGCCGGAGTTCGACGAGCCGCTCGAGAGACGTGCGGCAACCATGATGCCGGCGAAGGAGGCGAAGATGCTTATCGCCACGAATGCCCAGAGCTGGACCCGCCGGATGTCCACGCCCGCGCGGCGCAGCGACTCCGCGTTGGAGCCCACCGCGACGACGTAGCGGCCGTAGCGGGTCTGCGAGAAGACGTACCAGCCCAACGCGACCGTCGCGATCGCGATCCAGGTCTGGGCATAGATGCCGAGGAACTTGCCCTGGCCGATCGCGAGGATCCAGTCGACACTGATCGGCGTGCTGTAGCCCTGCGTAATCAGTAGCGCGACCCCACGCACCGCCGTGAGCGCGGCGAGGGTGATGATGAAGGACTGCAGGCGGCTGTAGGCGGTGAGGTAGCCGTTGACGATGCCGACGCCGGCACCGATGGCCAGCGTGGCGAGCAGGGCCAGGACCGGGTTGCCCGTCTTGGCCATCAGTGCCAGCGCGGCCGCGCTCAGCCCGACCACAGAGCCGACGGAGAGGTCGATGGCACCGGTCGTGATGACGAAGGTCATGAGGGTACCGACGACCACGGTAGGTGCGATCTGGCGTCCGATGTTGACCAGGTTGTTCGTGGTCAGGAACGCGTCGGCCCGCACACTGAAGAAGATGAACAGCGCCGCGAAGACGACGAGGATCGACAGGACGCCGAAGTGGTCGGCGGTGAACTCGGCGACGCGGCTACGGCGCCCCTGCGTGGTGCGTGCCACCGCGATGGTGGCCGAGGTGTCTTGCATTATTTCCCCATCATCGCCGTGACGAGCCCGGTCAGATCTGTGTTCTGCGGCAACATCTCGCGCCAGGCGGTCCCTTCGTAGAGGACGACGAACCGGTCGGCCACCTCAAACAGGTCCTGCAAACGGTGGGTGATCAGAATGACGCTCACTCCGCGATTCGAGATGTCCCGGACCAACTGCAGTACCGTCTCCACCTCTTTCGCCGCGAGCGCGGCGGTGGGCTCGTCGAGCACCAGAACCTTAGGGTCGAAGGTCACCGCGCGGGCGATGGCGATCGCCTGCCGCTGGCCGCCCGAGAGCGTGGCCACGTTCTGGTCGGTCTTCTTTACCTTGATGTGCAGGCGCTCGAGGTGAACCGCGGCCTCGGCGTGCATGGTCCGGTGGTTCATCCGACGGGTCCACCGGTGGTACTGCTCGCGCCCGAGGAACAGGTTCGCCGCCACGTCGAGGTCGTTACACAGGGCCAGGTCCTGGTAGACCATCTCGATGCCGTGCGCGCGGGAGGACCGGGGACCGGTCAAAGGCAACTGCTCGCCGTCGATGAGGATGCTGCCGGAGTCGGGGATCTCTGCCCCCGCCAGCATTTTCATCAGGGTCGACTTGCCGGCCGCGTTGTCGCCGACCAGGCCGACGACCTCCCCCGGACGGACCCGGAGGTTGACCCCGCGCAGGGCCTCGATGGTGCCGAAGCTCTTGCGAATATCCACCATCTCGACGCGAAACTGCTCGCCAGGCTCGACGCTCATGGGGTCAACCTCCGTCTCTCGGTCGTCGCTTACGGGAAGATGGCCCGGTAGGGATCGACGTTGCTCTTGGTCACGATGGTGATCGGGACGTCGATGAAGCTCTTGGCGCTACCGCCGTCGATAAGGCTCTTGAGCTCCTTGACCGCCTCGACGCCCTCCTGCTTCGGGTCCTGCTGCACGACAGCCGCGCACAGCCCCGCGTCGACGCCTCCGATGACCTGCTTCGTGAGGTCCCAGCCGATGATCTTGGTCTTACCGTTGCCCTTCAACGCCGCCACCGCGCCGACGGTCGCCGGCTCGCCGGTCGTGTAGATGACGTCCAGGCTCGACTGGGAGGTCACCAGGTTCTGCGCGGCCGTGGCGGCCTTCTCCTGGACGTTGTCGCCGCTCACGCTCTGGGTGTACTTGGCTCCCCCGGCGTCGACGACCTTTCGGAACCCGTCTTCACGCTGGTTCTGGATGAACGAGTTCTTGGCGTCCACGATCCCGTAGGACTTGTCCTTGGCGAGCCCGTTGTCGACGACCCACTTGCCGATCTGCTCACCAGCCTTGACGTTGTCGACACCGACGAAGGTGTCGACCGAACCGTCCTTCAGCTTCGCGTCGATGGCGACGACCTTGATTCCCTTGTCGCGCGCGGCTTTCACCGCCGGCAGCACACCGTTGACGTCGATGGCGACGACAATCAGGCCGGTCACGCCCTGCGAGACGAAGTTTTCGATGTCGCTGTTCTGCTTCGCCGAGTCGTCGTTCGCGTTGGCGATGTTGAGGGTGCACCCCGCCGACTTCGCCGCCGCGTTCGCGCCCTCGTTCATCTGCGTGAAGAAGGCGGCGGTCTGGTTGATCTGGGTCATGCCGATGGTGCACTTGCCCCCGCCCGAGCCCGTGCCCGTGCCCGTGCCCGACGAGGAAGTCCCACCTCCGTTGCTGCAGGCGGTTAGGGCCAGGCCCGCCAACACGAGCACGACCGAGCCACGCCTCGACCATCGATTGTTCCCATGCATGGCGACTCCTTGGTCTACGCATCCAATAGTTGGAAAACGTTTTCCGAGACGGTAACGTGGACCACATCGGACATGTCAATGGCCGTTACCGAAATTTTTCCTACCGAGACCGACGTCACCCTGCGGAGGTACCGGATGACCGGCGGTCAAATGCCCGCGAAGGTGACCGTCCACGACGTGGCCGCCCGGGCTGGCGTATCGATCGCCACGGTGTCCCGCGTGCTCAACCAGAGCCGACCCGTCGCGGCCGAGCTGCGCGACCGGGTGGTGTCGGCGGCGCAGGAGCTGGGATACAGCGCCAACCTGCTCGGTCGGGCATTGCGGCAGGGGCGCAGCTTCTCGCTCGGTCTCGTCGTGCCCGACCTGGAGAACCCGTTCTTCGCCGCGCTGGCCCAGCAGGCCAGCCGCTCCTTCAGCCGCTCGGACATCGACGTCTACGTCTACAGCGCCGACAACGACCTCGAGCTGGAACACCGCGCGATCACGTCGTTCCTCGGTCGCCGCGTCGACGGCCTCGTCCTGATCCCCTGCGACGAGACCGAGAGCGCGGCCAACGTCCGCCTCGCGAGCCGGTCGGTGGTGACCATTCAGCTCGACCGTTTGGCGAAGTCGGTCAAAACCCATTACGTCGGGTGCGACAACCGCCACGGGATGCGCCTGGTCGCCACCCATGTACGGGAGGTCGCCGACCTGTCCCGGCAGCCCCCCGTCTTCATCGGCGCACACCCGACGTCGTCGTCAGCCCACGAGCGCCTCGACGCCTTCGCGAAGGCCTTCCCGTCCGCGCCGCGGGCGCTGGGCTCGTTCACCTTCGACTCCGGCCGCGATGTGATGGACGGCCTGATCCGTCAGGGGCTGCGTGCGGCCACCGTGGTAGCCGGCGCCGACATCATCGCGCTCGGCGTCATCGCGTCCGCCCATGCCCACGGCTTCACGGTGCCCGACGATTTCCGGGTAACCGGGTTCGACGACGTGGGGGTCTCCTTTCTGGCCCATCCGGCTCTGACCACGGTCCGCCAGTCCGTCGACCAGATGAC
>JAOPWA010000010.1 GCA_025965915.1 Dactylosporangium sp.
TCCGGTACACCAAGCTCAAGGTCGCTCTGTACGAGCCGACCGAGGCGCGTCCCTACTACCGGCTCATATGGCGCGACCACCACGGCAAGCGGCACTCGGCCAGCGCCGGCAAGAACGGAGCGGCTGCCTGGCAGCGTGCCCGGGAGATCGACAGGGAGTTGCAGGCGGCCGCCGCTGACGCAGGCAGTCGTCCCGTCAGCAACCTGATCGACGCGTGGCTCGCTGATCACAAGCAGGCCTGGGCGATGACCCATATGCGCACGCAGCAGGCCATGGTGTCTCGGTTCATCCGGCCGATGCTCGGCGAGGTCAGCTGCGCACGGCTGACCAGGGCAGATGTCGAGGCGTGTTTGAAGGCACCCAAGGCCGAGTCTGCTCAGCGGCACCTGCGTGCGGCGATGGGAGGTCTGCTGAGTTGGGGATATGCGGCTGCTGACCCGTGGACCTCGCAGCCGAAGGTGTACTACATGCCGTCGTCGAGGAGGAAGACGGCTGCGTCGGTCGAGGGTGAAGCGGGTGCCGATGTCTCGTACATCGAGCCGACGTTGATTCCGGATGCGCACAACCTCCGCGAGCTGGCCGACGCCATGCGGCTGGTGGCTGGACGTGCAAGGGAGACAGACGGCGAACTCGTCATCAAGCGCCCCGATCTCGGGGACCGCGCGTGGCTGATGGTCGCCATCGCGGCCAGCTGTGGTGTGCGCGAAGGCGAGCTGTTCGCCCCTGACGTGCTGGCAGTTGCTCATCGAGGACGGGGAGCTGCTAGCTGACAGGCAGATCCAGCGGAAGCCTGGTGGCGGGGTGCTCATCACGAAGCCGAAGTGGGGCAAGACTCGCTGTACGAGACGGAGTGACCAAGGTTAGTACATCAAGCTGCTCGCTCGGGCACTATCCGGAGTATGGACTTTGACCCTCGCGCTGTGTGGCGCTCCAGTGAGCAGGCCGCAGTACGTCGCTCGTCGTAGTACATGGCGAGGGCATTCAATGCGATCCTCCGGCCGCCGTGCCTCGACGGCGACCGTCGTGGGTCGGGGGGTCCGGGTGGCCGCTGTGGGATGACCAGCGGATTCCCTTTCTCGGGCTGTTCCGCGTCGCCGACCTACTGACCCGGCCCGGCACTGGCCATGAGGAGAGCGTCTGATGTACGAGCGCGAGTCCGAGATCGTCGAAGTGGAACTGCCCGACGGCGCGGTCCTCCTCGCGGAGGTCGAGGTTCTCGACGGCGACGTGGCGCTGCTGGACCGGTTCAAGCTGGACCGGTTCGCCGCCGCGGCGCGGCTGGGCGACTAGGCGCGGCAGGCCGTGCTGAAGGCGGTGCCGACGCGGCCGGACCGCCTCGGTGTGCAGGTCGGCATGAAGCTGGTCGTAAAGGGCGGCGTGCTGGCCGGCGTCGTCGCGGAGACGTCGGGCGAGGCGTCGCTGAACCTCACGATGGAGTGGGACCTCGTCTCCGGTACCGACGCCACGGACAACGATGGCGCATAACCCGATCCTCTATATCGAGGAGCTGAACCGGTTCCCGCTGCGCCATCGGCGCGCCCCGGTACCCGGTTGCGCGCACGTGTACCTCGGCCGCGGCGGCCGGCTGTACTGCCCGGCGGGTGGGCTGACCGCGGGTGAGCTGTGGTGGATCGGCCCCCGACTGGTGTACGGCGTGGACGTGACTGCGCACCCGTTCGAGCTGACCGTCGAGGTGTCGCCGGAGGCCGGCGGGCACCCCGTCGACGTCGATGTCGATGTCGATGTCGATGTCGCTGAGTTTTGGAGCCACCAGGCGACACCGCTTGGGCTGGCTCAGTCGATGCTTTGAATGAGGTAGAGGACCGCGAGAGCGGTGGCCAGGGCGCCGAGCAGCAGCCGCAGGGCGCATTCGGGTAGGCGGGGTTGCAGGCGGGCGCCGAGGTAACCGACGATAAGACCACCGACGCCGCGCCACCGCCCTGCGTCTGGGCACCACGGAGGCCGAGGCCGTGCCGCGCGCTTGCCGCGGCGGCTATGAAAATCGCTATCCGGTTGTCGGAGCACGGTATAGAAGGCAGGAGTGGAAAAGACTCTGGAGTTCTCCGATCTGCTGCGGCTGATCGACGAACGATCGACCGCCTTCCGCGCCGCGGTCGCCTCCGCGCCCAGCCTCGACGTGCAGGTGCCGACCTGCCCCGAGTGGACGCTGTTCGATTTGGTGCAGCACCTAGGCGTGGGGCGCCGCAAGTGGGCCGCCATCGTCGCCGCAGGGCCTGCCGACGTTCCCCCGGCCAAGTCCGCATGGGAGGGCGCCACGACTGTGCCTCGGGAGCGCGAGGCCCTGCTGGCCTGGTTGGCCGCATCGACGCAGGAGCTACTGGACGCATTGCGGGAGGCCGGCCCGGATCGCGGCTGCTGGACGAGGTGGGGTGGGTCGCAGTCGCCGCAGACCTGCGGTGCCGTCGCCCGGCACCAGCTCCAGGAGATCGCGGTGCACACCTACGACGCCCAGGTCACCCTGGGCGCCCCGCAGCCGCTGTCGGACGAGGTTGCCCTCGACGGTGTCGAGGAGTTCCAGTTCACCTGCTGCGCAACGACGGTCGCCTGGCCGCACGAGCCCGCTGTCGTCGATTACCACGCCACCGAGGGCCGCTCCTGGCGCCTTTGGCTTTCGGGCGACGGTGCACGGATCGCCCGCCTCTCCGCGCCCGGCACATTGCCCGCCACCGCTGCCGGCGAGGACCCGGACGCGGCCGACGCCTCCGCCCGGGGCACGGCCAGTGAGCTGGTCCTGACCTTTTACGGCCGCATTCCGGTGGACTCCCTGAAGCTGGACGG
>JAOPWA010000016.1 GCA_025965915.1 Dactylosporangium sp.
TGCGCGGGCCGTTCCTGGAGATCTGGGCCGCGGTGGCCGCTCAGATCGCGGTGACCGCACTGCTGACCTCCACGATGATCGTCCTGCTCGGACGCTGGGCGATCATCCCCGCCTGGCTGCTGTTCACCGCGGTCGGGAACCCGTCGGCCGGCGGCGCGGTCGCGGCGCCTCTGCTGCCGCGGCTGTACGCCTTCTGCGGCACCTACCTGCCGACCGGCGCGACCGTGGCCATCATTCACAACGCCGTGTACTTCCATGACACACAGCACCTGCGACCTGCCGTGGTCCAGGTTGCCTGGCTGGTCGGCGGCCTCGCCGCCTTGCTGATCTCCATACGGGTCACGCACTGGTGTCCGACGGACGACGCCGCCGAACCCGCCGACCTGCCGAATACGGTCCGCTAGTCGAGGGTCCCGCGTCGCGGTCCTGGCGATGCCCGACGGGCTCGACGCCGAGAATCACCTGGTCTCCGCGACGCTCAGACGCCGGGCCGTACCGGCAGTCGCATGATGAACGCTGTCTGCCCGACGCGGCTGTTCACGTCGATGTTGCCCCCGTGCGCCTCGACGATCGCTTTGACGATGGCCAGCCCAAGTCCGCCGGTGCCGGCGGAGTGGCGGCGGGACGTGTCGCCCCGGGCGAACCGGCTGAAGACCTGTGGAAGCAGGTCGGCCCGGATGCCCGGCCCGTCGTCGACGACGCTGAGCGTGGCCTGGTCTCCCGACATGGTGAGGGCGGTGGTCACCGTGGTCCCGGGCGGCGTATGGACTCGTGCGTTGGTCAACAGGTTTGCCACGGCCTGGTGCAGGCTGGCCTCGTCGCCCGTCACGGTGACCGACTCCTCCGGCAGGTCGAGCCGCCAACGGTGGTCGGGGCCGGCGATGCGTGCGTCGGTGATCGCGTCGATGACCAGCCAGGACAGGTCTACCGGCTCATTGGCCAGCGGCCGGTCCGAGTCCATCCGGGCGAGCCGGAGCAGGTCGTCCACCAGGTTGGTCATGCGCTCGGTTTCGGACTCGACGCGCCGCATGGCGTGGGCCACGTCGGGTGGGAGATCGCTCACCCGACGGGTCAGCTCCGCGTATCCGCGGATCGCCGCCAAGGGGGTGCGCAACTCGTGGCTGGCGTCTGCGCTGAATTGGCGTAGCCGCGTCTCACCGGCCTGTCGTACGGCGAGCGCGTCGGCGACGTGGCCGAGCATCCGGTTGAGCGCCGCGCCGACCTGGCCGACCTCGGTACGCGGGTCGACGTCGACCTCGGGGACCCGCACCGGCAGGGCGACCTCGCCGCGGTGCAGTGGTAGTTCCGCGACCCGGCGCGCGGTCGCCGCGATGCGCTCGAGTGGGCGCAGCGTCCTTCGTATCGTCAGCGCGCCGAGTAGCGCCGTGAGAATCAGTGTGGCCACGGTGACACCGGTTTCAACGGCGACGAGGTGGTACTGCGCGGCGTGCAGCGGAGCCAGGGGCAGCCCGGTGATGATCACGTCGCCGTCGAGAGCCTTCACGGCGATCAGCCGATAGTCGCCTAGGCCGGGAATGTCGCGGGTGACCGGGTAGCCGAGGGGCAGCCCTCTAAGCACCGCGACCTGTTGCGCGGAAAGGTACTGTCGCGCGCCGGTGGCCCAGTCGCGCAGCCCGGCATCCATCACCTGCGAACCGATTATGCGGATGAGAACGGTCTGCGCGGGCACGCCCGGTGCGTTGGTCAGTGGTGGGTTGTTGGACACCGGCGGTGAGCCCGGTGCCCGGTTTTCCCCGGCGGTCCGGTCGAAGTGCAGCACGCGTGTGGATGTCGTTTTCAGTTCCTGGTCGAACTGCGTGATCTGGAGGTGGTGCATGACCGTAAAGGTGGTGGCGCTGACTGCGATACACGCCGCGGCGAGCAGGCACACCATCTCGGCGATCAGCCTGGTGCGCAGTGATCGGCCGGCCCACCAGCGCCGCACCCTCCCGCGCGAGCGGCGTACGGGTAGATCGTCTTTAGTCCGCGGGTCTGAGGACATAGCCGGCACCCCGCATGGTGTGGATCATCGGCTTGTGGCCCGCGTCGATCTTCTTGCGCAGGTGCGAGATGTAGAGCTCGACGATGTTGGACTGGCCGCCGAAGTCGTACTTCCAGACCCGGTCGAGAATCTGGATCTTGCTCAGGACTCGACGGGGGTTGCGCATGAGGAAGCGCAGCAGCTCGAACTCGGTGGCGGTCAGCGCGATCGGCTCGTCCGCGCGGCGCACCTCGCGGCTGTCCTCGTCGAGGATCAGATCACCGACGACCAGCGAGGTGGGCTCGGATCTGGCGACGGCCCTGGTACGCCGCATCAGCCCACGTAGGCGGGCCACGAGTTCCTCGAGGCTGAACGGCTTGGTGACGTAATCGTCGCCGCCGGCGGTCAGCCCGGTGACGCGGTCTTGGACGGTGTCCTTGGCGGTCAGGAACAGCACCGGAATCTCGGGGGTCTCGGCGCGCAGCCGGTGCAGCACCTCCAGGCCGTCCATGTCGGGCAGCAGTATGTCGAGCACGACCGCGTCGGGTCGGAGCGTACGGGCGAGCCGGACCGCGGTGGCGCCGTCACCGGCAGTCCGCACGTCCCAACCTTCGTAGCGCAGCGCCATCGACAGCAGTTCGGTCATCGCCGTCTCATCGTCGACGACCAGTACCCGCACCGGCTGCCCGTCGGCGCGGCGCAGCTCATGACCGCTCGACACGGCGGCGGATGGCATCGGGCCCGTAGCGGGCCGGAGAGTTCTGTTCACGGCCGGTCATGCACCTACTCGTCAGTCCCCCCGCTGTGCGTCGTTCGGCGTTCCTACGACTCCCTACTGAACAGGACTCCGTCAGGCGGGACACAGCCTACGTACAGGTGTACTACCCAGCATTGGACACACGACACCGGCAATGGCCGGATTCGAGAAGGCCATGAAGCGAAACCAAGCTGAAGTGTGAGACGAGATGTGTGAGGACGACAGGGGCGGAGCCGCGTTGAGCGGGGGCTCGGCTGAGGGAAAGGCTCCGTACGGCGATTCGAGGGGCACGAGCGCCGTGCCACCCCGTGAGCTTCATCCCGACAGGTCGGGCACCGCCTTGTGGCCGGTGTGGGACACGACCCTGCACCTGGTCGTCACCTCGCCGGACCGGCTCGTGGACGCCCGGAGACTGGTCATCGACCAGGTGGCCGCCATCGACGACGCATGCAACCCGTTCCGCTCCGATTCGGAGGTGCGCGCGCTGCAACAGGCACACGGTCAACCGGTACGGGTGAGTGCCCTGCTGGCGGAACTGGTGGCGGTTTCGCTGCGGGCGGCCCAGCTCACCGACGGTGATGTTGATCCGATCGCCGGCGTCGTGATGCGAGGGCGCGATCGGGAACTGTCGCGAACGCCGTCGTATGTCGGTGGGACCGACGTGCGGACGCCGTCCGCGCCGGACTGGCGAAGCATCCGCCGGGACGGGCGCGAGATCACCGTGCCGGCCGGGGCGCTGCTGGACCTGAGTGCCATGGCGCAGGCCCGCGCCGTAGACAGTTGCGCGTGGTTGATCTACAAACGTTTCAAGGTCGGGGTACTGGTCGGTATCGGTGGCGACATCGCCACTGCCGGCCAGCCACCGGCCGGTGGCTGGGAAAGCCTGATACGGGCCAATCCAGGTGGCCCCGGCGTCCCGGTCCACCTGCCTTCCACCGCGTTGGCCACCTCCAAGGCGGTCAGCCGGCGGTGGCGCGGAGGCGGACGGCCGCTGACCTACGCCCTCTGTCCGGGGACCAGTCGGTCGGCCGCACCGGTGTGGCGCTCCGTGTCGGTCGCCGCGTTCCGGTGCACCCACGCCAAGACCCTCAGCATGGCTGCGTTGGTGCGCGGTCACGCCGCGCCGGACTGGCTTCGTGACCTCGGCGTATCCGCTCGGCTGGTGGCCGCCGACGGCGAGGTGGTCACCGTGGGGCGCTGGCCGGCGGACGAAACCAGGTAGGTGGCCGGCCGGTGGGTCGGTCGCAAGTGCTTGACCCACCGGTACGACCTGAACGTCGACCACGCCAGCGAGTCCTGCACCTGGTGCCGTGACTTCCGACCAGCCATCCGAGATCGCCCACCTGGCCATCGACAACGACTGCCCCTCAAAACAGAACGTGCTCCAGCGAGCGTCATCCAACGGGGGATGGCGCTCGTCCACGGCGGGGCCCGAGTTGCTCGGGGGTTCATCGCCGACCGGCCCCAGTGAGGGATGGGGAGACGGAATGTACGGTGCCGGGTTTCTGCTGGTGATCGTCGGGGCTGTCGTCGTCACGGCGGCCGCTCACCGACGTGGCCTCCAGGCCCCGCTCGTCGTGGTAGCGCTAGCCTCGATGGTCTCGTTCATCCCAGGCATTCCACCGCTGGAGCTTCCGCCGGAGGTCATTCTCGGGGTCGTCGTTCCGCCGCTGCTGTACTCGACGGCGCTGGACTTTTCGTTTGTCAGCTTCACCAGGAACCTATGGTCGATCATGACGCTCGGCGTCGGACTGGTCCTCTTCACCGCAGTCACGGTCGGCTTCTTCGCGTCGTGGCTGCCGCCGGCCCTGCCGCTGGGCGCCTGCCTGGCGCTGGGTGCGGTGCTGTCCCCCTCGGACACGGTGACCGCGCTCGCGGTGGGCCGCGACCTCGGCCTACCGAAGAGACTGGTAGCGATCCTGACCGGCGAAAGCCTGGTCAACGACGCGGCGGCACTGACCCTGTTCACGTTCGCCACGGCCACGGTGGCGGGCGTGGGCATCCAGCCGCACAACCCGGTGCTGTACTTCGCCTACGCCAGTATCGTCGGGGCCGGTATCGGACTGCTGACGGCGGTGCTCGTGCACTGGGTGCGGGCTCGCCTGTCCGACGCCGGGCTCGAGACGGTGCTCGGCATGGTGGTGCCTTTCGGCGCGTACCTGGCTGCCGAGGAGGTGCACGCCTCCGGGGTACTGGCGGTCGTCGCGGCCGGTTTCTTCGTCGGCCGCCGAGCCGTCGATGCCAGCTTCGGGACCCGGCTGCAAAGCCGACAGGTATGGCGCAGCCTGGACGTACTGCTCGAGGCGTTCATCTTCGCGTACATGGGGCTGCAACTGCCGCTCGTGATCGCGGACATAACCGGCGGCCGCCGCGTCTCGGCCGCCGTGATTCTGCTGAACTCGATGCTGATACTGCTCGCGGTGATGCTCACCCGGCTAGTTTGGATCTTTCTCATGTTCGGCGTGGTGCCCGCATACGCGAAGCGGCTGATCGCCCGGCCAAGCCGTGCCCAGCGGATCATGGAGATGCTGCACATCCGGGGCCGGCAACGGAAGCCGCCGCCGCGACACCGCGAACAACTGCCGTGGAAGTACGGCGTCGTGATGTCCTGGGCCGGCATGCGTGGCGTTACGACGCTGGCCGCCGCCGCCGGCGTCCCCTTCACAACGATCAGCGGAGTCCCGTTCCCGGGCCGCAGACTCATCCAGGCCTGTGCCTTCGTGGTCGCCGTCGGGACTCTCCTGATTCAGGGGTCCACCCTGCCGCCCCTGATCCGCGCACTCGACATCACCGACCCCGGCGAGCGGGACCGCGAACACGACAAAACCCGCCGGGCCCAACTCGTCGCCTACAAGGCCGCGCGGCAGGCAACAGCCGAGATGATCACCCATCCGCCCCATGGAGTCGACCGCGTGACGTTGCATGACATCGAACAACGGGTCGAGCAGCACCTTGCCACCTACCACGCCCTGCACCAGCCAACCACGGAAACCGGCCCCGGTCCGGAAACGGAGCGCCTCAGGGCTGCGCATGACCTCATCCAACGCATTCTGGCCGAACAACGCCGGGCCCTGGTACGCGAACGGGACTCCGGCCGCCTCGACGACGAGGACCTGCGGGCACTCCTCGAACAACTCGACTACGAGGAGGCCGCTGCCTCCGCCGACATACCCAACCGGCTTAGCTAGTCGCCAGCTTCAGGGAAGGCGAACAGCTCCAATGCCTGTCGTCGACGCTGGTCATCACCAGCGAAGGCGGGGTGCCCACCATGGCTCAGTGGACACCCCTGCACGCCTATCAGAGGGAGAGTTGCTGACCGGGCAGGATCAGATCCGGGTCGGCACCCACGACCCCGCGGTTGAGCTCGTACAGCGACCGCCAACCACCCTTGACGCCTTGGCGCTCGGCGATGGTCGACAGGGTGTCGCCGGCCCGCACCAGGTAGGTGCGACCGTCGACCTTGGCCTGCGTAGGTGGATTGGACGGCGTCGCCGGCTGGCGGGGCGGCGGCACCGGCTTGACCGGCTTCGACGTGGGCTCCGTCTGTCCACCCGACGGGGTCGGCTTCACGGGCTGGTTGGGCGTGTTTTGCTGCGTCGAACCGCCACCGCCGTTGACGCTGGCGGTGAACGAGTTGACGGCGAGGCCGGTGCCGCCCACCCACGGCTCGAATCCGGCCTGGATGCTTGTCAGGTACCACGAGTTGGTGACGCTGGTGCGGGTCTTCGTGTCGTTGATGAAGTCCAGGATGCTGAAGTTCCAACTCGTGATCGGCGACGGCGCGAAGTACGAGATGACGTTGCGGTATGCGGCGCTACCGGTCCAGACCTCCCACGTACGGCCGCCGACGGTCGCGGAGCCGGTCCGCGAGCCGTACGGTCGGATCGAGCCCTGCCGGTTGAACCAGATCATGAGCTCCTGCTTGTTCTCTCCGTCCTTTTTAGACGTCGGGTCCAGCCAGATGTCGTAGGCGGCGTTGTAGACGCCGCTACTCGGGTACGAGAAGCTGATGTTGCTTGTCGCGCTGCCGATCTGGCTGACCTGCATGGGCAGGTTGGTGCCGGGGGAACAGTTGTTGTAGTGGCAGCCGTAGTAGATCGCGGTGTACGAGGCCGGTGCGCCGTTGGTGGCCTTCTGGTGTTTCGCCGTGACCGCGAATCCGGTGTTCGTCGTATTGATGCACTGGGCCGTGTCGGCGCCCCAGACGTTGTTCATGACGTTGTAGCGGTTCTGGATGGTCGTCGACCCGAACTTGTCGCAGATCTGGGTGTCGGCGTGCGCGGTGCCGCCGGCGGCGATGGCGACGACCGAGCTTGCGAGCAGCAGGCCGGCAGCCCCCA
This sequence comes from Dactylosporangium sp., assembly GCA_025965915.1. GTDB lineage: Bacteria > Actinomycetota > Actinomycetes > Mycobacteriales > Micromonosporaceae > Planosporangium. The sequence continues at coordinate 7,079 of JAOPWA010000016.1, forward strand.
GAACGCGGAGTGGACGTGTCAATTGTGCTCCTTGATGCGGGGGGTTGAGCGATTTGGGAGCGTTCCCATGAAGAGGCTAGGGCACGTTCGCATACCTGAACAGATAGAGGTGCAGATTTTTACGGCTGCCATTCGCCATCAGCGGGCACAGGTGATGGCGGTGCCCGGAAGGTGGGTGAGGGGTTGCGGATCAGGCGCCGACCGTCACCGGCAAGCGCGAACGATCATCCACAAAGGAAACCCGCTACCCGCTCCCTCCGAGGGCGATCTCGTTGCTCGGCCTCGGGAAATTCAGGTACGGCTGTCCGCGCAGCGCCGTGGCCAGCGTACTCGCCACCGCCCTGTTGACCTGCGCCGAAGTCCCGACGTCGAGGTAGTCCTGCGGATTGTCCGGGTTGGTCGCCATCCCGGCCGCCGCAAGCTGCGGGGTGAACCCGACGAACGTCTCGGTCGCACCGTTGTCCGAACTCCCGGTCTTGCCGGCGACCGGCCGGCTGCCGAGGATCGTGGAAACGTCCGGCGCGGTAGCGCCGTCGCACTTGCCGTACGCGGACTGCTGGCCGACCGGGCATCGGGCCGCGTCGGCGGCCGCGGCGGCCACATCCGCACTGACCGCCCGGCGGCAGGCGGGATCGGCCGCCGGGACCCGGTGCCCGGCCGCGTCGGTGATCGAGGTGACCGGCAACGGGGCGCAGTAGGTGCCGCCCGCTGCGACGGTCGCGTACGCGTTGGCCAGGTCCAGCGGCGTGGTGTCCGTCACGCCGAGCGTGAACGAGCCCCACGAGTCTGGTTGCGCGGCCAGCGCCGCATCGCTCGGGGCGCGGAAGGTGATCCCCAGACGCTTCGCCATGGCCACGGCGTTCTGCGGGCCGACCTGCTCCTCCAACCACACGAAGTACGTGTTGACCGAGCGCCCGTACCCACCCCACATGGTCCGGTTGCCGCCCATCGAGCCCGGGTTTGCGTCGACCGGACACCAGTACCCGTCGCAACTACCGGGGCCGCTGGCCGGCCACTGCGTCACGAACGGGGACCGTACGTTGAAGCTGGTGTTCAACGGCCGGCCCGCCGACAGCGCTGCCAGCATCGTGAACAGCTTGAACGTCGAGCCGGCCTGGTAGCCGGTCACGCCGCCACCGCCCGCCACCAGTTGGTTGACGGTGTTCGGGTAGTTCCTGCCCTGGGGGTTGGCGTCCAGACTGTAGTGCCGGTTGACCGCCATGGCCGTGACCCGGCCGGTGCCGGGTTGGACCACGGCCATCGGCAGCGCGCGTGGATTGTTGTACCCGTAGATGGACAGGGACTGCTGCTGCGCGGCGGCCTGGGTGTTCGGGTCCAGCGACGTGACGATGGTGTACCCGCCCTGCTTCAGCAACTGTTGCCGGTCCGCGACCGTGGTGCCGAACTGCGGCTGGGCATCCCACCACCGGAGGAAGTAGTCGCAGAAGAAGCCCCAGTCGTGCTGGCCGCCCGCCGACGCGGTGCAGTCGTTGGGTTGCTGGACCGGGTGTAGCGTCAACGGCTCGGCCTTGGTCGCCGCGGCCAACCCGACAGGGATGAACTTCATCTTGGCCATCGCGTCGAGGACGTACGAGCGGCGGCCGAGCGCCGCGGCGCGGTCTCCGCCGACCGGGTTGTACACGTCCGGCGACTGGACCAGGCCGGCCAGCAGCGCCGCTTCGGCAAGAGTCAGTTGACTCGCCGGCTTATTGAAGTAGCTCTCGCTGGCCGCGTCGATGCCGTACGCGCCGTTGCCGAAGTAGGCGATGTTGAGATACCGGTCGAGGATCTCGCCCTTGGACAGCTTCTTCTCCAGCGCACCCGCGTACCGGATCTCCTGGAGCTTGCGGGTCGGTGTGCTGGCGGTGGCGTCCTGGCGCTGCTGCGGAGTCAGCGTGGGGTCGTTCTTGAGCACGTTGCGCACGTACTGCATCGTCAGCGTGGACGCGCCTTGCGCGGCTCGGCCGCTGCCGGCGTCGGAGACCAGCGCACGGAGCAGGCTTCTGACGTCGACCCCGCCGTGCTGGTAGAACCGGGTATCCTCGGCCGCGACCATGGCCTGCTGCATGACCGGCGCGATGTCCGACAGGCCGACGTCGTGGCGGTTCTGGTCATAGAACGTGGTGATCAGGGTCTTGCCGTCGGCCGCGTAGACGTACGAGGTCTGCTGGTTTTGGGCCGCCTTCAGATCTCTGGGCAGATCGACGTACCAGGACGTGGCGTCCCCCACGACGGTCCCCACCAGCGCCGCGCTGGGAAACGCCGCGGCAGCGAGCACCGCCCCACCCACCACGCCACACACAAGCAACGTCACAATCGCCCTGACACGCACCTATTCACCTTTGCCGCCCAAACGCGTGTCGCCCAATACAACACCCGATTCTCAGCAGCTTCCTAGCGCATTGTCAGCTTCGCATCGGTCTCTTGTAGCAGAAAAGGAACAAAGCTCCCGCAGACTCATAGGCGCCTCCCAGTCTGTCTCACAGTCGCTCACAGCTTGCTGATCTACGTTCGGATAGGCAGCAGGCGGGTGAGCACGAGGAGGGCCGATGGGACGGCGATGGCCACGGGTGGTGATCGGTGCCGCCGTGGCGGTGGTACTGGTCGCCGTGGGCGGCGTCGCCGCGGCCTGGATGTACGGGCGCTCGGTCAACGCCGGTCTCACCCGCACGAACGCGTTCAGCGCGGTGCCCAACGGCTTGTCCAACGGATCGCCGAGCGGATTGCCCAGCCCTCGGCCCATCATGACGGTCGCCAACGCGATGAACATCCTTGTCCTCGGCAGTGATTCACGCAATCCGGACAACACCGCGGGCACGCGTAGCGACACGATGATGCTTCTCCACCTCGACGCCAACCACCGGCACGCCTACGTGATCTCGATCCCGCGCGATACCTGGGTTTACGTCCCGGCGTCGTCCGACGGTCGCAACGGCAACACCATGGCGAAGATCAACGCGGCGTACACGTGGGGCGGCACCCCGTTGGCCGTACAGACCGTCGAGGCCTTCACCGGGGTACATGTCGATCACGTCGTGCTCATCGACTTCGCTGGCTTCCAGCAGGTCGTCGACGCCCTGGGCGGCGTCGACATGACCGTGGACCAAACGATCACCTCGATCTTCGCGCCGCACCGCACCTTCGCGCAGGGGCAGCGGCATTTCACCGGCGCCGAGGCGCTGGACTATGTCCGCCAGCGCTACCAGTTCGCCGACGGGGACTTCACCCGCGAGCGGCACCAACAGCAGTTCCTCAAAGCGTTACTGGACAAGGCGACCACCATGGGCACGCTGTCCGACGTGGGCAAGCTGAACGGTTTCCTGCGTGCGGTGACCAAGTCGATCACCGTCGACGAGAACTTCGATCTGGTCGATGTCGCGATGCAGGTGCGGCACCTGCGCAGCGCTGACATCACTTCGCTGAGCAGCCCGAGCGCCGGCACCGGTTGGGAGGGCGACCAGAGCGTGGTGCACGCCGACCCGGTCCGGACCCAGGCGCTGTACGGGGCCGTCCGCACCGATACGGTCGCGCAGTGGCTGACGACCACCTCGGGGAGCCCGTCGCCGTCGGTAAGCCCGGCACCGTCGACCGGCTGACCGCGACCGACTACCGAGTACCGACCCCCATCACCCGCCTCCGCAGGCGCCGCGAACGCCACCCGATCGTCGGCGCCAACCCGGTCCCCCGGGTTACGGCCGGTCTTCCGATCGGGTGCGGTGCTCCTGACCACGGGTCGGGAAAGGGCGGGTCGAGAAGGGGCGGACCTGCGGCCGTCGCAGGGTGGGCGCGACGGCCCAATGGGAGCCGGACCGCCAGCGCCGACGTGCTCGCCGACGGCGGCGTCGGCCGAGCGGTCACGGCCGGCGCGCCAGTGCCGCGGCCCAGACGGATCGGATGCCTGGTGGACGCCAGGGGGCGCTGGCGCCTGCCCGGAACGCGGGCCCGCATCCAGCGAGACGGCGCTGCGCACTTCGAGGTCCGGCCCCGGCTCGATGGCGACCGGCTCGACGGCAGGAAGGACGACACCAACAAGCGGACCGACCATCGGCCGAGCGGCGTCGAGCACCGGGCCCAGCGTGGGGCGCACGACGTCGACGACCGGGCGCGTCACGGACTCAACCAGGTCGGCCACCAGCGTTACCGCCCCGCCGGTGCTCTCACCCACCGCTCCTCGCACCAACGCCGATAGAGTCGACGGCTCGGTTGCCCTGACGCTCGGCGCCGTGCGGGTCGGCTGGGGCCCGCTGGCCCGTCGGCCCGGTTCGGCCATCGTCGCCTTTCCGGCCTCCACGCTGCGCGCATCGTCGCTTCTGGCTGGCTCCAGCTTCCACGCCGTCGTCTGCTCGTCGCTCGACGATGAGGAAGGCGGCAGCACGGTATCGACGACAACTCCGGCGGTGTCGAGCAACTCGCCGATGACGCTGGGTCGGGGCTTGTCGTTGGCGTACGCGACGTCCGCCGCGATCGCGTTCCACACTGCCCAGGCGCCCATCACTCCGCCAATCAGCAGCACTCCGCGCAGCGTCGCCTTAGTGACTCGTCGGCCGCGACGCTGCATTGCGGGCACCTCCCGGGACCGCCCGCCCCCGGGATACCGCCCAGGAGCACAGGCCCAGATCTTCCCCTTCAGTGACGACACGGCTACAGCAGGTGAACACAGATTCGCATGATCTGAAACATGAACATTCCTTGAGTAAGGGTGTCCTGTGTGCACCACCGCGCCACGCTTGGCGTAGGGGCTCACCACCAGCGTGGGGTTGCGGTGCCTGTCGACGTGGTCGACGCCGTTCTGCGAGTCGTCCTCCACGATGAAGATCGCGGTGTTCTTCCAGTACGAGCTGTGCGAAATCGTGTCCACGATCCGGCCCAGGGCCAGGTCGTTGTCGGCGACGTGCGCGGACGGCGTAGGCGCGTCCGGCGAGCTGACCTCGGCTTGCTCTCCGGTCGTGCTGGGATGTGCTGGCTGGCCTGCGCCTGCGGGCGCAGGCCAGCCGATAGGGCCTTGGCGGGACCGTGACCGAGGTTCAGACCGTGAGCGGTTGGCGGCTGGGCTGGGTGCGCCGCCAGGCCACTACGAACAACACCATCAGGCCGAGCAGCGGCAGCGAACCGATCGTCCAGCTCAGCGCCAGCGGAGGCCCGGGCTGGTTGAGCACCGTCACTCCGGTCAGAGTGCCTTGCCCGTGTCCCTGTGGGCCGTCGATGGCGAACGTGAAGCTGTGGGCGCCAGGGGCGTTAAGGGCCTTCACGTCCAGGCCCCACGAGTCGGGTTTGCGGGGATGACGCACGAGGGGCGTGACATGTTCGTCGGATTTGACGCCGGGTCCGGACATGGTCAGAGACCCGGATTTACCCGCAATGCCCCCATCGGGCATGAAGGTGAAGTCCAGCGACTGCATGGCGCGAATCGGCCAGGTGGAGAACCCGACGGTCACCGCGTAGGGGCCGGCCTGTACGTGTTCAGCGTGGACGATGTTGACGGGCGCGTACGCCATCGCGGGGGCGGCACCAACCAGGCTCAGTACGGTTGCCACCAGCGCCGCGACTGCCAGCCTGCGGAACCGGTTCGTTCGCGGTAGGCGGATTCGAGTGGTCATCAGGCCCCCTTCGGGGTGGGCGCCAAAGCGTTCATCATGGCGGTGAACCGGCCGCCGAGGTAGCCGGCGAGGATGCCCAGCGGGAGTCCGATGATCGTGATCATCGCGATCGCCGCCGGAGCGATGTTCGACGTGGGGTCGGTGAGGGCTCGCTGCAGTGGAAGACCGTCCGCGATGACCAGCCCCGCCACGCCGCCGGCCAGCAACAGGACTTTCCTGGCGTTGAGGTTGCGGGTACGGATCATCCCGAAGAGGATCTCGACGGCGACCGCCGCGACGATCAGGAACATCGGCATGGCGCCGGGGAGCTCTGGTGGCTGGGGTACGAGCCCGTCGCGCAGCGGGAGCCCGGACGCGGCGGCGTAGACGTGTGCGGCCCAAGGGGAGAACCACCACAGGAACGCCTGCATGATCCCGAGCGCTGCGGCGATCGCGATGGCCGAACCCGGACGACGCAGAATGCCCGTGCCGATGATCAGCAGCAGCGGCGAGAAGAGGATGATCCCGAGGATCACCGGATCGACGGGCAGCGGAAGGTTACTCAACCCGTTGGCCGGGATGGGCGCGAAGGTGATCAGGATCGGGATCGACAGCACGACGCCGATTCGACCCCAGCGCTGCTCCCGCGCGGAGGCGAACACGATGACGCTGCCGACCATGGTGATCAAGATCGACAGGAACAGGGCCACGTGCGAGGGAGTGTTCAGCACCGCGTCGAAGCCGTAGATCGAGTGCCACTGGAGGTCGAGCAGGCCGTAGATCAGGAACGACGCCGCGCCGGTCCCGGAGACCAGGTAGCCCAGCGGTGCGGCGAAGGTGCCGCCGAACACGCGGACGGGCGTTCCACCGACCCTCCGTGGCAGGGGTCGACCGGCGCGCTGGGCGGAGGTGGCCAGCAGCACCATGACGAGGCTGGCGATCCCGGAAATCGCGCTACCGGAGTAGAGGAGGAGGTGGGGCAGAGTGAAGAAGGTGTCGGGGCCGACTTGTTTGTGCCACTCGATATCCCAGCTGAGGCCCACCGTGGTGATCGCCGTGCCGAGGAGCACGACATAGGCGCCGGCCCAGGCCGCGATACTCCCCGTGGCCGGTTGGCCTGCCGTGGTGGAACGTGCGGCGTCTGCCGGCGGGCCGGCGAGGCCGCCGGCCGCGTTGGGTGGTGCGGTCGTGCCCATTACGGGTGTCCCTTCTTTCGTTCGTGATGCGACGGTCCGCGTGGGTGGGCGGAGGCTTACGGGCGGGGGCGGTGCGCTCGGGCGCGGGGTTTCAGCCGCTTACCGAAAGCGGCAGGGTGAGGTGGTCGGCACCGTTTGCGGCGTCGACGGACAACTGCAGCTCCCAGGGGCCGGTCATCATCAGGGGCACCTGCGGGGCCCGATAGTGACCGTTCCCAACGGAGTCAGCGGAGACGGGCGGGGTGGCGTGGCCCATGAGCGGCATGATCGCCTCGAGCTCCACCGTGGCTCGGTCCACTGGGCCACCGGTGCGGTTGGTGAGGCCGATGTCGATGTCGGTGGCGCCCATCCGCGAGGTGCCGACGGTGGCGGTGACGACGTAGTGGGATGTGCCGGCGTGGAGCACGACGGGGCCGGGCGGTTTCGGCCACACCAGCCAGCCGAGGATTCCGACGACCACGATTGCGACGACGACGCTGTCAGCGAAGAGAACCCGGCGCGCGCGTTGTTGGGACCCGCCGCGGCTGGCAGGGTCGAGCGCCTGCGGGTTCGGCGTGGACGCGGTCACGGCTGTGCCGCCTTGACCGGTGCGGCGGCCACGTCGAGGACGACGGGAACCGTGAGCAACGTGTTCTGGCGTTCGGCCTGGATCCAGAGCCGGTACTGGCCGGCGACGGGGAAGGTGAAGGTGAACGGGACATCCGGGCCGTACGCGGCGACGGTCTCGTCGGGTGGGCTGTCACCGTTGACGGGCGCCGCGCCGATCATGCCGCTCATTCCCGCGTTGGCGTTGGATGATCCGCTCATACCTGGCATGGGCATCCCCGCCGTGGGCATCGCACCACCCATGGAGTGCGCGTGGGCCCAGACGGGCGCGTTCTGCACCGCCTCCCCCGTGGCTGCTCCCCTGTTGGGAGGCAGCGGCCCGGCCACGATCATGTGTCCGATCATGTTCAGCCAGGGCTGCAGATCAGCGGTGTCGCCGACCTTGGCGGTGATGGTGGTGGGCCTTCCCGCCATCGCGCCGGTCGCCGTGACGGCGATCGGGGTCGAGCCGATGACTGTCGACGCCGTGGTCGGGCTGTCGCCCAGCCGCAGTGAACTGCCGGTCGTGTCCGGCGGGACGCTCGGTGCTGCGGCGGCAGGGCCGGCCGGGAGCACATCGAGTCCGGCGGCGGCGCGAACCAACTGGACTCCGCCACCGCGACGTTCCAGTTCGGCCGACACGGCATAATGCCCGGGCTCGGGCAGCGTCAGTTGGACCTGGTAGCGACCCGCGGCGATCCGGATCGGGTGCACGTGCCACAGCTGGCCCGCCGGACCGGCCACCAGCAGATGGATCAGCGCACTGTCGTTGACGATCACGTCGTCGACCGGCGCGCCAGTAGCCCCGTCGCTCAGGTTCACACCGATGTCGGTGGGCCGCCCCGCGGTCACTGGACCGCCATCGAGCGCCAGCATGACCGGTGGACGGGAGAAGTCCGAGATCAGAGGCGTGGTCAGGGCGTACGGGTTCGAAACGTTGTTGACGGTGGGGTCGAGCTGGCGACCGGGCTGAGGGGGCAGCGGCAGTGACGCTGAGAGCACCGCGGCCGTCACCGCCACCGATATTCCCACCAGCATGCCGCCCGCCGGCAGTAAGGTCCACGCGCTGCGCCGGACCCGGGCGGCCACCACGAACGACGCGAGCAGCAGTCCCCCGGCCGCGAGAAATCCGCCGTACACCAGGCGCTCCGGCGGCGAGGTAGCCTGGACGGGCACCACGAAGGGAATCCGCGTCACATGTCGACCGTCACCGACGGCCAGCTCCCACGGTCCGGGCCGGTCCACCGCCATGGTGTTGGCGTACATTCCCGGTGTCGAACCAAGGTCGACAGTCCCCCGATCGGTCGGGACCCCTGGTGCGGGCAAAGCGGTTGATCCGGTGGCAGTCCCGGTCGGCGTCACCGCCAGCGTCAGTCGTCCCCCGGGAGAGCCCGCATGGGTGACCACGTCGACATGCAAGGGACCAGGCACGGCGGCCACCCGACGCAGCACAATCGTGAGCTCCCGGTCGCCGAGGGTTTGCGCGACCGCGATGTCCCCGCCCGAGGACGGGGTGTCGGCGAACGCTGGTGTGATCCCGACCAACATGAACAACGCACACAACCCCACGACGAGCGGGAAGCGACGGCGGACGGCGCGTGCGGCGGTAATCATGGCTGTGACGTTAGGAGTCCAGGAAGTCCGAAATCGTCACCGCCGGAGGGGACCGAGCATCCCTCACCCGAGCTACCCGCGTCCCTCTCACGGGGGATTCGTGGACGCCGCGATCGACGGATCATCCACAATGTGGAGCTTCGCACTACCTCACCCTTCGCACGGTTCGTGATCTCCGGCGTAGGTGATCTGAGCACCGCACTGGCGCGTCAGTCGTTGCTCGTCGCCGCGGTGTGCCTACTGGCTGATGTGGCCGCGTTCCTCACCGCCGGGCCCGTCTCGCAGTTCCGCCCGCTGGACTGGGCGGTACTCGCGGCTGTGGCGGTGGTCGACGCCGCACTTGCCCTGCCCGCCCGTCATTCGGGATGGGTGGCTTTGGCCCATGCCGTAGTACGGTTCGCCGCCGCCGGCCTGCTGAGCGGATCGACCATCGGAACCTCAGCCAACGACGCCGGCTTCCTGATCGCGGGCTACCGCGCCGGAGCCTGGCTACGTGGCGGAGCCGCGTACACGGCGCTGGCGGCGTTGGCGCTGGGCATCGGCGGTGCGCACCTGTTCCCCGGCGGGGGCGACGGTGGGGTTCTCCCGGTAGAGATGGTGAAGAGCGCGCTCCTGCCGTGGCTGGTCGGCCGCTACACGACGGCCCGCCGGGCCCACATCGCCGAACTCGAGCAACGCGCCGAGAACCAGCGTCGCGACGCTCACGCCGCCGTCGAGTACGCGGTCGCCGAGGAGCGCAGCGCCATCGCCCGCGACCTGCACGACGTCATCTCCCACCACGTCAGTGCCATCGGTGTACACGCCGGCGCCGCACGCCTTGGCCTGAACACCGCAACACGCCCCGACGGCATCGCCGACTCGCTTACCGCCGTGGAGACGGCCAGCCGCTCGGCCATGGTCGACCTCCGTCGGCTCCTCGACCTCCTCCACGGCGACGCCTCCGACGTCAGCCGCCAACCCGGGCTCGACAACATCGAGGAACTCCTCGACGGGGTCCGCCGAGCAGGCCTGCCGACTCGGCTGAGCACCCACGGCTCGGCCCGCCCGTTGCCCGGGTCCCTCGACATCGCCCTCTACCGGATCACCCAGGAGATGCTGACCAACGCGCTACGCCACGGCGACAGGTCTCCCGTGGAGGTCGAACTGCGGTACCACGACGCATCGGTGTCGCTGACCTCGCGTAACGGCGTATCGCCCGCGGTGCCGACCCCACTGTCAAGCCAACACCCGACCTCTGAACGGCGGGAAAGCGCGCGCGGGTTGGCGGGGATCCGCAAGCGGGCAGCGGTTTTCGAAGGAACCATCGCATACGGCCCAGATCCCGCGGGCCGTACCTGGGAAACGACGGTCACCTTCCCCCTCGGTGGCGACCGATGACCCTGCGAATCCTGCTCGCCGACGACCACGCCATGTTCCGCTCCGGCCTGCGAGCGGTGCTCGACACCCAACCCGACTTCGAATGCGTCGCCGAGGTCGCCGACGGGCGCGCCGCGGTGTCCGCAACCACCCGACTCCGGCCCGACGTGGCAATCCTCGACGTGCGCATGCCCAAACTCGACGGGCTCGCAGCAGCCGAGACAATCCTGGCGGACAGCGGAAACAACACCCGGGTCCTGGTGCTGACCACATTCGACACCGACGAGTACGTGTACCGCGCCCTCGCCGCGGGGGCGAGCGGCTTCCTGCTCAAGAGCCTGCCCCCGGAGGAACTCGTCGCCGCGATCAGGATCGCCGCGCGGGGCGACGCGCTCATCGACCCCTCCGTGACCCATCGCCTCGTCGCCCGGTTCGCGGCCGGCATCGCACCGAGCAACCCGCCAGCCGTGCGGGCGCCGGGGCTCGATCGCCTCACTGCCCGGGAGAACGAGGTGCTCCTGCTCGTCGCCGCCGGCTACAGCAACACCGAGATCGGTGCCCGCCTTTATGTCGCGGACGAGACCGTCAAGACCCACGTCTCCAGGATCCTGGCCAAACTCGAACTACGCGACCGCGTTCAGGCCGTGGTCTACGCCCACCGCCACGGGCTGCTCATTACCGACGTCGAGGGCGGGTTCGGTCCGTCGAGCAAAGGCTGAGGGCTATCGGCGCTGGGCATGGCCCTCCTCATCCCGGACGGTTGCCGGACCTGCCGTCGGTAGCAACCCTGCCCAAGACAGCTACTTCGGGCAGCCCCTCCGATACGGCAAACCGATCTCAAGTGAACGGTCAATCCATCGTGCGGCGCCGACGACGTTGAGTGGTCTGCCGCCGGAGCGCGCCACGATGACCAAACGCCGCAGCGGCCGTTGACGCCTCAGTGGTGGGCCGGCGCCGCGCCGTTGGGGCGGGACGGCGCCGGCGCAAACGGCGCGGCGTGGGGTCAGTGTCAGTCGATGTCGGCATAGCGGCGGGTCGCGGCCAGGGCCGAGCGCTCCGTGGCGGCGTCGGCCGGCACTCCCTCCTCACCACCATCTGAGCTCTGCCCGAAGTAGAGGTTTGCGTACGCGGCGGTGTCGCGCTGGAAACGCCACCCCTCGGTGACCGGGCCGGCGTCGACGCTGTCGTAGCCGAGCGCGTCGAGGAAGGCGGCCACCGTCGCCTTCGCATCCGCGTCGTCGCCGGCGATGGCCAGGGCGCTGCGGTCGGGTGACCCGGCCGGCCGGGCCAGCGACAGCAGGTGCTTGAAGTAGATGTTGTTGAACCCTTTGACGACCTTGGATGTCGGCAGATGCCGTTGGAGGAGTTCGCTGGTGGTGGTCGACTCGTTGTCCAGCTCCGGGATTTGGCCGTCCCGCTGGGGGTAGTAGTTGTTGGTGTCGATGACGACCTTGCCGGCGAGCGGCTCGACGGGCACGTTGCGGTAGGCCTTCAGCGGAACGCTCACGACCACCAGGTCGCCCGCAGCCGCGGCTTCGGCGGGCGTCGCGGCGCGGGCGCGTGGACCCAGCTCGTCGACCAGCTCCCGCAGTGTCTCGGACCCGCGCGAGTTACTAAGGACGACGTCGTACCCGGCCGCGACGGCGAGCCTAGCCACCGTGCCGCCGATGTTCCCACTGCCGATCAGTCCAAGAGTTGTCATGTCCGCCCGTAACCTCCGGCTGTCCGGTCTGCATTCCCGACAGCGGAGGTCCACACTCGAATGTGACGGCGCACACAACCTTCGCCAACCTCACCTCTTCGCTCACGAAACGCGTCTGCCGCACAGACGAAGTCCGCGGCGTGGACAGGTCGGTCAGCCGCGGAGGCCGCCGTCGAAGACCTCGTGGGTGTCCTGGGCGCGCCGGATGGCCAGGTACTCATCCTTGGTGATCTTGCTCGGCGCGGCCTCGGCGATGACGCGGCGAGCCTCGGCGGCCCGGTCGTACAGCAGGTCGACGACGGTCATGGCCATGAACTTCGCCGGGTTGACGGCAGCCTTCACGTGGTCGGTGACGTGGTAGAACTCGGTGTGCGGCGCGCTGGTCACGCCGGTGGCGAGGGGCTGGCAGACCGGCATGATGTGGCCGAGGTCGCCGACGTCGGTGCCGGCGGTGCTGTGCCCGGGCGGCCCGACCCGGTCGGCGCCCAGGAACGCCTCCTGGTTGCGGCGGACGAGCTCACGCAGGTTGGAGTCGATCTGCATCGGCAGGACACCGGACATGGTGGTGATGTCGACCTCCGCGCCGAGGGCGAGGGCGCCGGCCCGCAGCGCCCGGTCCACCTTGGCGGATGCGTCGAGCATCGCCTCGACCCGGTTGGCCCGCACCATGACGTCCAGCCGCACGTCGTCGGGTACCGCGCTGACGGCCTCGCCGCCCTTGGTGAGGTTCCAGTGGATGCGCACGTTGTCGTCGTCGCGGAACGTCTCCCGTTGGAAGTCCATGCCGGTCATGGCGAGGGTGGCGGCCTTGAGCGCGTTGACGCCCTCCCACGGCCACCCACCGGCGTGGGCGGCCCGGCCCCGGAAGACGACCAGCTTCTTCAGCGCACCGATCGTGCTGCTGCCCGGGTTGGCCAGCCACGGCTGGGCGTCGTCAGTCGTATGGGTGATCATTGCGATGTCGACGTCGTCGAACTCGCCGAGCCGGATCAGCTCCGGCTTGCCCTGGATGAACTCGATCTCGCCGCGCTCCCGCAGCTCCATGCGGTACTCCAACTCGATGCCCTCCTCCGCGGGCACGGCGAAGAGGACCACATCCCCGGCGAGCTGCTCCATGACCGGGCGAAGTCCGAACGCGGCGCCGAGCATCGAGCCGATCATGGCGTTGTGCCCGCAGCAGTGAGCGGCGCCGGTGACCGGGTCCGCGTACGGGTGGTTGACGCTGACCAGGGAGTCCAGCTCTCCCATCAGGGCGACGGTCGGGCCGGGCGCCGTCCCCGCCATGCGGGCCTTCACCCCGGTCAGGGCGAGCTTGTCGCGGTAGGGCAGCCCGAGCCGCGCGAAGTGGTCGGCAACGAAAGCGGCCGTCTTGACCTCCCGGTACCCGGTCTCCGGGTTGCGCATCACGTGGTCACTGATCGCGACGATCTCGTCAGACCTGCGATCGATCTCGGCGCAGACCCGGGCCTTCAGCGCTTCCTTGTCATTCATATGAGACCCTTCCTACCCTGCGGAAACACGGGCTTCCGCGTAGTCGATGATGCGGACATGGGAGCAACAGCAGTAGATGCGGCGGTCCGCGCCGCGGCGGAGGCGATGCTCAACGACCTGGGGCCGTTGATCGAACATGTCACGGCCAGGGTGTGGAACGGGGTACCCGGGTACCGCACGGTGCTGATGGACTCCAACGACCTGCGCAGCTACATCAGCTCCAACGTGCTGACCGTGCTGTCGTGCGTGACCCAGGACCGTGAGGTGAACGCCTCGGAGCGGGACCGGGCCAGCCATCTCGGCGAGAGCCGCGCGCTGCAGGGCGTACCGCTGGACGCGCTGATCCAGTCGTTCCGCACCGCCGAACGGGCCATCCTCGACCAGTTTGCCCAGTTCTACACCGAGGTGGGCGGCGACGTCACCGGCCAGCGCGAGGGTGTCCGGCGCATCGTCGCCGTGCTCGACGCGATCGAGGGCCGGCTCGTCGAGGCGTACCGGGAGACGTCCCGGCGCATCGCGCTGCACTACGACTCGGCCGTCGGTGACCTCGTCACCCAGATAGCGCTCGGCCAGGGGGTGGCGACCGAGGACCTCGACCGCCTGGCCGCGCTGCTCAAGGTCGACCCCGGTTCGCCGTACCGGGCGGCGGCGGCCCGGGTGGTGCACGACCCCGACCCGGGCGTGCTCGCCCAGGTCCGCCACCACGTGACGTCCCGGCTGCGAGAGGTCGTGCACGCCCCCGTGCTGACCGGTACCTGGGGCGACGCAATGCTGCTGCTCATCCCGGGTGAGGCCCCGGTCGCCGGGGTGCTGGCCCGGGCGCTCAGCCCCGGGCATTGCCGCTACGAGGTGGTCGTGGGCCTCGGCGAGATCGTGCCCCAGCTCACCGACGCCGACACGTCGTGCCGGCAGGCCCTCGACGCGCTCGACATCGCCCTGCGCACCGGCCGCAGCCGGCAGGTCGTCGCGTACGACGACGTGCTGCTGGACCTTCTGCTCGCCCGGGACCGGACGCTGACCGACCGGCTGGTGCGCAAAAGCCTCGAACCGCTGCTCGACCAGCCCAGCCTGCGGCAGACGCTGCGCGCCTACCTCGACAACGACCTGTCCACCCCGGAGACCGCGAAGGCGCTGTCGGTGCACCAGAACACGATCGCCTACCGGCTGCGCCGCATCCGGGAGCTGACCGGGCGGGACCTGCGCCACATCGAGGACGTGCTGCTGCTGCGCCTGGCGCTGCGCGCGCACGACCTGCGCTCGTTCCAGCCCTGACCCGGCGGTCATTCCGTGGGCGGGGCCGGCAGGATGCCCGCCCGCTGGGCACAGCGCGCCGCGGCGGTGAGCGCCCGCTCGGCCGGCACGCTCGGCTCGTCGACGATCACCAGACTGTCCAGGCCGGCATCGGCGTACCGGCGCAGCCCGGCCACGCAATGCTCGGTGTCGCCGGCGATCGCGAACGTGTCGAGGATGTCGTCGGTGACCAGCTCCGCGGCGGGCTCCCCGGCGAGCATCCGTCGCCGGAACTCCCGCCCCAGCTCCGGGTCCAGCCCGGCCACCCGGGTGATGTCGTGGTCGCCGTGGATGCCCAGGTACTTGGCGACCTGCGGGCGCAGCGCGGCGCGGGCCGCCGGGCCGTCCTCGTCGCAGGAGAACATGACGTATGCCGAGACCTGGGCCTGCGGGCCGCCGCTGCGCTCGCGCGCCCACCGGATGTAGTCCGGGCTCGACAGCACTGACAGGAACACCCCGTCGGCGACGTCACCGGCCATCGCCAGCGCCTTGGGGCCCTTGACGCCGAGCACGATCGGCACGTCCGGGTACGCCGGGACGAAGTTGAGCGCGACGTCCAGGTCGTATCCGCAGGCCGTGCCGCGTACCCGCTGGCCGGCGAGCAGCTGCCGGACCACGTCGACGCACTCGCGCAGCCGGCCGATCGGCCGGGTGAAGGGGATGCCGAGCCACTCCTGCATCCACCGGGCGTTGCTCGCTCCGAGGCCGAGCAGCACCCTGCCGCCGGCGATCTCGGCGAGCCCGGCGGTCTCCATCGCCAGCAGCGCCGGGTGCCGGGTCCACGGGTTGACCACGCCGAGCCCGACCCGCAGCCGGCTGGTCGTCGCGGCCACCGCACCGGCGACCGCGAACGCCCCCCGCTCGCAGTAGTCCTCGCTCAGCCACAGCTCCGCGAAGCCGGCGGCCTCCGCGGCCCGGCCGATCGCGACGGCCTCCGCGCCGGTGCGCCGGCCACCGGGTGCGTATCCGAGCCGCATCGCGCCCTCCGGCGGCCGGCTCATCACCGGCCGCCGATCGCCGCGTCCAGCGCGGCCAGCGTCGGCTCGACCACCGGCACGCTCCCCAGGTGCGCCGCGGTCGCTCCGATGTCCTTGAGCCCGGTGGAGGTGCCGAGCAGCACCACCGACTCGTCGGCGGCGACCGCCCCGGCGGCGCGCAGCTTCGCCAGCACCGCGACCGGCACCACCGCCGACGCCTCCAGGTAAATGCCCTCCTCGCGGGCCAGCCGCAGCTGCTCGCCCATGATCTCGTCCTCGGTCGCGGCCGCGGCCGTGCCGCCGGAGCGGACCAGCGCCGCGTACCCCTGGTAGGTGGCGACCGGCGTGGCGATCGAGAACGCCGCCGACGGGCGGGCCGGCACGGTCACGCCGGGCCGGAACCCGTTCGCGACCGCGTCGGTGTACGGGCCGAGCGGCTCGGCGGCCACCATCCGGGGCACGCGCTCGATGACGCCGAGGGCCACCAGGTCGTCGAAGCCGCGCAGCACGCCGGTCAGCCCGTCGCCGTAGGCGGCCGGCGCGATGAGCACGTCCGGCGCGCGGCCGAGGTCGGCCACGATCTCGTACGCGATCGTCTTGTAGCCGTCGATCCCGAACGGGTTGGACCCGGCCGGCGGGTTCACGAAGCCCGATAGCGGCACCCAGCCGCGCTGCTCCACACCCTGACGCAGCAGGGCCCACCGGTCGGGGCCGTTGCGTAGCGCCACGACGTCGGCGCCGTAGCTCTGCATGAGCACCTTCATCGTCTGCGGCACCGACTCCAGGGTCAGCACGACGCAGCGCAGCCCGGCCGCGGCGGCGTACGCGGCGGCCGCCGCGCCGTGGTTGCCGGTGCTCGCCACG
The DNA here is from genome assembly GCA_025965915.1 of Dactylosporangium sp. Lineage (GTDB taxonomy): Bacteria > Actinomycetota > Actinomycetes > Mycobacteriales > Micromonosporaceae > Planosporangium. Next base: position 23,730 of record JAOPWA010000016.1, read on the forward strand.
ACGAGAGTCTCGGCGCCGTCCTGGACCGCCCGGGTCACCGCGACCGCGATGAGCCGGTCCTTGTACGACCACGTCGGGTTGCGGGACTCGTCCTTGACGTACACCTCGTCGACGCCGAGCCGGCGCGCGGCGCGGGTCAGCGGCACCAGCGGGGTGCCGCCTTCGCGCAGCGTCACCGGCGTGGCGTCGACGTCCAGCGGCAGCAGGTGCTGCCAGGCGAAGATGCCCGGCCGGCTGCGGTCCGGCTGGGCCGACAGCCCGGTCAGGTCGTACACCGGGAACGGGTTGACGTGGTAGCCGGCCTCGTTACACGGCGCGCACACGACGAACGGGTCGACGGTGTCGGGGCGTTCGGCATCGCAGCGCGGGCAGCGCAGGATCCCCGTGTAAGCGCTCACGCCGCCGCCTCGCTCCGCTCGGCGACGGCGCGAGGCGCAACCGCACTGAATTTCATGGTTCGCTCGCTCCGCTCGCTCACGCCGGGATCACCCGCAACGTGCGGTCGCTCACCGACAGCCGGCGGTGCCCGTCGGCGGTGATCACGATCGTGTCCTCGACCATCATGCCGCCCCACCCGATCTCGTAGTACGGCGTCTCGAGGCAGAACACCATGTCCTCCTCGATCTCCTGCGCCACGCCGCGCGAGACGATCGGCGGCTCGTACACGTCCAGGCCGATGCCGTGTCCACAGTGGTGGCGCCGGTACGGGAACAGGCCCCGCCGCTCCACCTCGGCGATCGCGATGTCGAAGACGTCGCTGGCCGGCAGCCCCGGGCGGATCCGTGCCAGCTGCTCCTCCTCGCCGGCCGCGATCGCGTCGTAGAAGCGCCGCTGCAACGCGTCCGGCTCGCCGACGACGGCGGTACGGCCGATGTCCGACCAGTAGCCGTCGAGCACCGCGCCGACGTCGAAGCGCACCAGGTCGCCGGGGGCGATCTTCCGGTCGGTGGCGAAGGCGTCCGCCAGGGCCGACCGGTCGCCCGAGGTCACCACGACGAACCTCGGCATCGCGCCGCCCTCGACCATCGTGCGGGCGACGACGATGGCGAGCTCCCGCTCGGTCATGCCCACCTCGGCGGCCTTGATCGCGGCGGTGATGCCGTCCTCGGCCAGCCGGGCGGAGCGCTCCAGCAGCTCCACCTCGCCGGGCAGCTTGCGGGATCGGACCCGCTGCGCCCACGCCGACGCGTCGACGAAGGTGGCGTTGGGCAGCGCCGCAGCCAACCGGGCCCGGTGGTCGGGGTGCATCGCCGCCTCGTCGACGCCGATGGTGGCGGCGCCGAGCCCGGCGAGCAGCGCGGCGCTGCGCGCCGCGTCGACCAGGTCGGCGTGGGCGTCGACCATCCGGGTCGGCGCCGCCGCTCCGTCTCGGGACTCGAAGAAGAACCTGCCGTAGCCGACGTAGTCGGCCTCGGCGATGCCGCCGGCGAGCGCCGGGGCGGCGTCGGCGACGGGGCCGGCGGAGACGGTCCGCTCGGGCGTGACGAAGCTGGCGATCCCGGAGCGGCCGTGTACCGCGCCGGAGACGCTCTGGTAGCCGGTGGCATAGTCCAGATTGGCCGGTGATACGGCGAGGAACGCGTCGAACGGCGCGACCTCCACCGCCGCGGCGAGCCGGTCGCGCCGGGCCGCGGTCAGATCTGCGTGCACGAAAGTCTCCTGGGTGCGGCGGGTCAGGACTGCCGGGGCGCGATGACGGTCTCGGCGAACTCGGCCATCATGTCGATCGTCTCGGGGACGTCGTTGGCCGCGAACAACAGCGCGGACAGCGTCGTGACGCCGGCCTGCTCATACTTGTCGATCTGCTCGGCGATGTCGTCCGGGGTGCCGATCAGGTTCCGCTCGAACCACGAGTCCTGCCGGCCCTTGAGCGTCGACTCCGACAGCGAGCGCATGTGCGCGTACAGCTGCGACTTCTCGAACCGGGCCCACGCCTCCTCGCGGGTGCGACCGACCGACACCGACAGCTGCGGCGCGACGTCGAACGTCGCGGGCAGCTCCCGGCCGGCCGCGGCCGCGCTGTCGCGGATCTCGGCGACACCGGCGGCGACCTCGTCGGGGGTCAGGCAGGCCGGGATCCAGCCGGTGGCGTACTTGGCGGCGCGCTCCTTCGAGCCGGGCGCGTTGCCGCCAGACAGCACCGGCAGCGGCGCCTGCACCGGCTTCGGGTAGCTCTCCACGTCGGTGAACGAGATGTACTCGCCGGTGTAGCTGGCCCGCCGCTCGGTCAGCAGGACGTCGAGCGACTCCAGGAACTCCTTGGCGTACCGGCCGCGGTGCATCTTGCGATCCGGGTACATCGCCTCGGTCTCCTCCCGGTACGCGCCGATGCCCACGCCGAGCAGCAGCCGGCCGTGTGAGAGCTGGTCGAGGGTGGCGGCCATCTTCGCCAGCACCACCGGGTGCCGGAACGTCATCACCGTGATCGCGGTGGCGACCTTCAGCGTCGTGGTCTGCGCCGCCACGTATGACAGGTACAGGAACGGGTCGTAGAACCGGGGCGGGTCCGGGAACTCGGCCCGCACGTACGCCTGGGTGGTGACGTGATCGTTGCCCCACACCGAGTCGAACCCGAGTCGCTCGGCCTCGATGGCGATCCGGACGGCGTCGTCGGGATCGGCGTACGGGACGGGATACATCATCCCCTCGGTGCCGGTGGGCACCCCTAGGCCGAAACGCATGTCAGTCCTCCTGTCACGGTTGGCGGTCGACGACGGTCCGGCCGCCGAGAACCACCAGGTGGATGCGGTCGCGCCGTTCCAGGACGGCGATGTTTGCCAGCGGGTCGCCCTCGACGCGCAGCCACGCCCGGGTATGCGGGTCGGCGCCGGCCGTCGATCAGGTAGGCGTCCACGAACAGCGTCATGGCAGCGGCACCGGGTTGAAGCACTCGACCAGCCGCCCGGGCGCGTCGGGATCGGGTGCGAGGATCGGCTGCTCGGCTCGGCACCGGTCGAGGATGTTGGCGCAGCGGCCGGCGAACGCACAACCGTCGGGCAGCTCCGACGGGCTCGGCGTCTCCCCCGCCAGTGGCGCCCGGTTGCCGCGCCGGCGCGGGTCCATCGACGGCACGGCCGCCAGCAGCGCCCGGGTGTACGGGTGCCGGGGCGCGGCGAACAGGTCGGGCGTCGCGGCCCGCTCCACGATCCGGCCGAGGTACATCACGGCCACCTCGTCGGCGAGCCGCCGCACCGTGTCCAGGTCGTGGCTGATGAACAGGTACGCCACGCCCTCCTCGGCCTGGATGCGTCGCAGCAGCGCCACGATCCGGCCGCGCACCGACTGGTCCAGCCCGGACGTGGGCTCGTCGAGCACCACCAGGTCGGGACGGCTGACCAGGGCGCGGGCGATGGCGACGCGCTGCTGCTGGCCGCCGGACAGCTCGCGCGGCAACCGCCGCCGGTAGCTTGCGTCCAGGCCGACGAGGTGCAGCACCTCGTCCACGCGCCGGTCGGCGTCCCGGCCGGTGACGCCGGCAAGCAGCCGCAGCGGCTCGGCGACGGTCGCCTCGACCCGCAGGCGCGGGTTCAGCGACTGGTACGGGTGCTGGAAGACCATCTGCACCCGCCGGCGGACCGCCCGGTCGCCGTACGCGGTGGGCAGCGCCAGGCCGTCGAAGGTCACGGTGCCGTGCGACTGCGGGTGCAGCCCGGCGATGATCCGGCCGAGGGTGGACTTGCCGCAGCCGGATTCGCCGACCAGCCCCAGCGTGCGGCCGGCCTCGATGGCCAGGTCGACCCCGCGTACCGCCGGCACGATCCGCCCCGCCGCGCGGTACGTCTTCTCGACGCCGGTGAGCTCAAGCAGCGCCATGTGCCGCTCCTTCCGGGTGGTGGCAGGCGACCATCCGGCCGTCGCCGGCCGGGGCCAGCGGCGGCACAACGGCGCAGGCCGGGCTCGCGTACTCGCAGCGCGACGCCAGCCGGCAGCCGGGCGCCGACAGGTCGACCGCGCCGTGGTCGGCGCTCAGGTCGACCTCGCGGTCGGCGGCTTCGAACAGGTACCGGGTGTACGGGTGGACCGGGTGCTCGAACAGCTCGACGGTAGGCGCGGACTCCATGACCTGGCCGCCGTAGAGCACCACGGTGCGGTCGCACATCTCGGCGACGGCGGCGAGGTCGTGGGTGATGAACAGGACGCCGCAGCCGGTCTCGTCGACCAGTTCGCGGATGAGCGTGAAGATCTGCGCCTGGACGGTCACGTCGAGCGCGGTGGTCGGCTCGTCGGCGATGAGCACCTGCGGCCGGCAGGCCAGCGCCATCGAGATCATGACGCGCTGGCACATGCCGCCGGAGAGCTGGTGCGGGTACGCGCGGGCGACCCGGTCGGCGCCGGGGATGCCGACCCGGCGCAGCAGCGCGAGGGCTTCGGCGGCGGCGGCCTTGCGGTTTGCGCCCTGGTGCACCCGGACCATCCGGGCGACCTGGTCGCCGACGCGCATGAGCGGGTTCAGCGCGCCCTTCGGATTCTGGAAGATCATGGCGATCCGGCCGTCGACCGACCGGCGGTGGGAGGCGGTCAGGTCTGTGCCGGCGACCGTGATCGTGCCGGCGGTCTGCTCGACACCACCGGGCAGGATGCCCATGATCGCGTACGAGGCCATGGACTTGCCGGAGCCGGACTCGCCGACCAGGCCGACGATCTCGCCGGGGCCGACCGACAACGACACGTCCCGCAGGATCGGGGCGTCGGCACGGCGGACGCTGGCGGTCAGGTGCTCCACCGTCAACAGGGTCACGGCTGGCTCCGATCGAACTCGTCGCCGATGAAGTGCAGCGCCATGACGACGCCGACGATCATCGCGCCGGGGAACAGGGCGGTCCACCACTGTCCGGTGAGGGTGTTGGCCGCACCCTCGGACACCATGACCCCCCACTCGGCGGCCGGCGGGCGGATGCCGACGCCGAGGAACGCCAGGCCTGCGATATTGAGGATGGAGAAGCCCGACACGAGCGTCAGCTGCACCAGGGCGGGCCGCATCGAGTTCGGCCACACGTGCCGGAACGCGGTCCGCCACCGGCCGTTGCCGGCCAGCCGGGCGCCGTCGACATACTCCAGCTCCCGTTCGCTCAATACGCTGGCCCGGGTGATCCGGACGAACTGCGGCACGAACGAGATCGCCACCGCCGCCGCCACCTTGGGGATCGACTCGCCCATCGCGACCACGAGGATCATCGCGAGGATGAAGCCGGGGAACGACAGCACGATGTCGACCACGCGCATCACGATCTCGTCGACCACGCCGCCGAAGAACCCGGCGATCACGCCGATCGCGGAGCCGACGACCATCGCGCTCACCGAGATCACCAGGCCCAGCACGACGTCGAGGCGGGCGGCGTACACCGCGCGGGCGAATACGTCGCGGCCGTACATGTCGGTGCCGAACCAGTGGACCGCGGACGGCGCCTGCATGGTCGAGCCCTGGTTGGTGGCGAGCGGGTCGGCGACGAACAGCGGCCCGAGCAGGCCGAGCAGCAGGTAGCCGGCAAGCAGCGTGAACCCGATGGCGGCGAACGGCCGGGAGCGCAGCCCCCGGACCAGCCGGCGGGGCGCGACGGCGACGGTCATGCGTTCTTCCCTCCCACTCGGATGCGCGGGTCGATGACGCTGTAGAGCAGGTCGATCGCGAGGTTGAGCAGGATGTAGATGACGCCCACGACGACCACGAAGCCCTGGAGGACCTCGAGGTCGTTGCTCTGGAGGCCGTCGTAGGCGTAGCGGCCCATGCCCGGCCAGGAGAACAGGAATTCGACGATCACGTTGCCGCCGATGAGGAAGCCCACGACGATGCCGACGAGGGTGAGTACCGGCAGCAGCGCGTTGCGCAGCGCGTCAACGGCGACGACCGCGCGTCGCGGCACGCCGAGGGCGCTCGCGGCCCGGACGTAGTCCGACGACAGCGTCTGGATCATCGACGAACGCACCATCTTCAGGATCGGCGCGGCGACGCCGATGCCGAGGGTCAGCGCGGGCAGCAGGAGTTGCCGCAGCGCCGCGCCGGCCGTGGCGGGCTGCCCGGTCAGCAGCGCGTCGATGACGTACAGGCCGGTGATGTCGCCGGGCGGCTCGACGCCGATGGGCAGCCGCCCGACCGGCGCCGGGAACATGTGGAAGCGGAAGAACAGGAAGTAGACCAGCAGCAGGCCCAGCCAGAACAGAGCCACGCTGTTGCCGAGCACCGCGAACACCCGGACCGCGGCATCGGCCCACCTGCCGCGCTGCAGCGCGCCGACCAGCCCGAGCGGGAACCCGATGAGCGCCCCGACGAGCAGCGCCGCGAGCGTCAGCTCGATGGTCGCCGGCAGTCGCTGCATCAGCTCGGTGGTGACGCTGTGCCCGGTGGCTACGGACCGGCCGAGGTTACCGTGCAGCACGTTGACCACATAGTCCACGAACTGGGCCGGCAGCGGCTTGTCCAGCCCGTACTGGTGGCGAAGCGCGGCCACGTCGGACTTGGTGGCCTCGGGTCCGAGCCGGGCTGCCGCCGCGTCGCCGGGCAGGATCCTGGTGATGAGGAAGACCACCACCAGGAGCCCGGCCAGGGTGATCACTGAGATGCCCAGACGCTTGGCTACATATCGCAACATCGACTCGGACCCTCGACCCGTCCGTTACTTCTTCGCCAGGTACTGCAGCCGCAGCTGCTCGGTGTTGTCCTTCGCCAGACCGGTGACACCCTTACGGATGGCGAACGTCCAGTCCGGGTTGTACAGCGGCACGATCGGCATGTCCTGCGCCAGTAGCTGCTGGGCCTGCTTGGACAGGTCGGCGCGGGCGGCCGCGTCGGTGGCCGCGAGCCCATCCTTGACCAGCTTGTCCAGCGCGGGGTTGCCGTAGCCGGCGAAGTTGGTGCCCGAGCCCGTGCCTGCCAGGTAGAACATCTGGTAGAACGGGTCCGCACCCCAGCCCAGGTACTGAAGCATGTACATCGGCAGCTGCCGGGCGTTGCTACGCTGCGTGAACTCGGCATCCGGCAGCGGCTTGACGTCGACGTTGACGCCGATCTTCTTCAGGTTGGCCTGGATGAACACCGCCGACTGCTGGTCGGTCGCGTTGGACTGCCGCACGTACAGCGTCGACGTGATCGGCGTGGTCACGCCGGACTCGGCCAGCAGCTGCTTGGCCTTGTCGATGTTCTCGGTGTAGTCGGCCGCCTTGACGTAGGTGTCCATGTTGGACGGCACGATGCCGCTGGCGGGCCGCGCGTACCCCTTCATCACCTGGTCGACCAGCGCCTGGTAGGGCACGGCCGCCGCGATGGCCTGCCGGACCTTCGCGTTGTCGAACGGCGCCATCTTGGTGTTGAGCCCCAGGTATGCGAGCCGGTTCGACTGGTCGTGCACGACCTGGAGGTTCGCGTCGCTCTCCAGCTGCTTGAGCTGGTCCGGCGGCAGGCCCTGGGCGAGGTCGAGCTGGCCGCTGCGCAGCAGCAGCGCCCGCTGGTTCGGGTCGGTGATGAACTGCACCGTCACCCCGGAGTTACGCACCTTCGAAGGGTTGTAGTAGTTCGGGTTCGGCTTCAGCTGGAGCACCGAGTTCCGGTCGTACTTCTCGACGGTGTACGCGCCGGAGGAGTTCGCGTTGTCGTGCAGCCACGCCGCCGCCCACGGGTCGGTGGCGGTCTTGTGTGCCTCGGCGGACTTCTGCGACATGGTGCCGAGCACCTGCATACCGACGAACTTGTCGAACAGCGGCGTCTTGACGGCGGCGTCGGAGACGACGAAGGTGCGGTCGTCCTTGGCGACGATCTGCTCGGCTTTGGTGACCCCGACGAACGGCAGGAACGCCTTGACGTACCCGGGGCCCAGCAGGCTGCGCTGGAACGACCAGGCCACGTCGTTCGCGGTCAACGGCGTACCGTCGGCGAACTTCAGGCCGGCATGCAGCGTGTAGGTCGCTGTCCGGCCGTCCGGGCTGTAGTCGACCTTCTCGGCGAGCGCGGGCTCGAACTTGTCGGTGCCCGCGAGCACCACACCGCCGTTGGTCTCCTTGTACTGCTGCTCGAGGAGTTGGTCGACCAGTCCCGTCGTGGCCGCCATCGCGGCCGGAGTGCGCCATGCCTGCGGGTCCAGCATGTCGACGGCGCTGTCGAGGCTGATGACCAGAGGCTTCTTGGTACCCGCAGGCGCGGACTTGTTGTCCGCCGGGGCGGAACACGCCGTCGCAGCGAGGGCTGCGACACCGGCGACGAGGGCGATGCCCAGCCGCCTCTTGGCAGGACCTGCCACGCTTGACCTCCCGAATGGATGGCGGCCACGGACGGTGACTCCCACCGGGGCGTTCCGTGCTGGACCGAGGTCAACACTGTGGCAGAGAACACCTCCGTCGGTCGTTGTGCCGTTCCACAAATTTCCTGGTCATGCAGCAGTGGCCGGGCCACGAACGAAGCCCGGCTATGGGCTGAACAGTCGACGGCGTCTCAGTCAAGCGGCCGAGCGGCGCTGGCCGATGTCGACGATCCGGGTTGTAGCTGCTGCGATCAGGCTTCCAACAGCGTCCTCGCACGCTCTGCGAGCATTGGCATCAAGCGCTCTCGCCACGTGTCGAGACTGATCATCCCGCTCGACATGCCGCCGTGGACGTATCGCTCCCGGTACCGACCGCGACCAATTCACCGCACGAGCAGCCTGCCACCACACCGACCCTGTCCGTCAAAGCGGGGCAGCCCAGTCCGGGGTGGATACCCTGGCACCGGCACGTCACGTTGGCCATGCTCGCCATGGCGCTGCTGGCCATCGCCGCGGCCGGTACCGCGCCGGCCCGAAGCGAGCCAGTGCCGCACCCAGGCGACGGTTTCGGCCGGCCTGCGCGAAGTCGTCATCCAGCTTGTCGGTGATGACCGCCTCGATCGGCTCAGCGCGCTGTTCCACGCCGGTCATCCTGCCCTACACGGCATCACCAAGCGACGGCCGCGCCACCCATTCGCGGCAGTGAGAACTCAGGTCACCAACTGAGGCTGCCGTACTAAAAGAAGGTCGCTCTTCGCGCGTGTGCCCACGCCTGCCGACTGAGAGCGGGGTTGTCCACCGCGGCCCGATGGACAACCCCGTACGCCTGTTAAAAAAACCGCCGCTGACCCGGCAGAGTCAGGCCGCGGTCCGTTCCCTCGACCCCGTGGTTGTGCTTGTGCAACGACTTCCAGCCACCCTTCACACGCTGGCGCTCGGCAATGACCGGCAGGGTGTCGCCGGGCTGCACCACGTACGTGCGACCATCGGCCTCGGCCGGCGGGGATGGCGTCGGTGACGTCGAACCACCACCGGCCGACGGCGTAGGTGTCGGTGTCGGCGTCGGTGTCGGCGTCGGCGTCGGTGACGGTGACGGTGACGGTGACGTCGAACCACCACCGGCCGACGGCGTAGGCGTCGGCGTCGGCGTAGGTGTCGGCGTAGGTGTCGGCGTCGGTGTCGGCGTCGGCGTCGTCGTAGGTGTCGGCGTCGTCGAACCACCACCGGCGCTCCCGTTGACGCTGGCGGCGAACGAGGTGATGGCGAGGCCGGTGCCGCCGACCCACGGCTCGAAGCCGGCCTGGATGCTTGTCAGGTACCACGAGTCGGTGAC
>JAOPWA010000021.1 GCA_025965915.1 Dactylosporangium sp.
CCAACCCGTAGGAGATCCCGAACATGTTCGGGGTGATCCAAACCTGTGGCCGGGCCGTCTGCGTGTTCATCCGAGTCCTCCACCGGGAAGGCTGGCGGTCACGTGCCCTCTTGCGAATTCGCCGAACGGTAGTAGGCCAGGCGACGTCGTGCGGCCTACCCGCCAGGCAACGGACAAACTACCCCGCAATCGGGTACCCATGCCGCACGCGTGATTCGTGCCCGATCCCTGCCCGAAACGGCGGTGAACAGAGGTAACCGAGGGCAGCTCAGGCCGTCGCCAGGCCGTCAGAGGTTGACCGACACCAACCAATGACGCTCCCGATGACGGCCTTCGACCAGGCCAGCAGCGGTTGCCACCAAGGCAACGAGCGGCTCAGATGTTGTCGTACTGGTACAGGTTGTACTGGTGCATCAGGTTCTGGACGTTGGCGACGTAGGTCGCGCTCGTCGCGTACCCGGCCTTCCAGATCTGGTACAGGAACTGGTCGGCGTCGTTGCTGTAGTTGAACGCCGGCCGGTAGCGGCTGTTGGTCGTCAGGAAGGAGCCGTGGTCGCGGAACGAGTCCGTGATCGACGCGTACGTGCGGAACGACGCGGACGTGGAGTAGCAGTTCGGCGTGCACTCGTACGTCGCCCAGCTGTGGCAACCGCTGGCGATCGGGCCGGGGCTGCCCCCGAAGCACTTGATGCCGAAGTAGTTGCGGTCGCTGGCGGTCAGACCGCTGCGGCCCCAACCGGACTCCAGGATCGACTGCGCGATTGTCACCGAGGCCGGTACCCGGAACTCACGGTAGCCTTGCTGGGCGGGTGCGACCGCCGCCGCGATGAACTGGGCGTTGGTCATGCTGCCCACCGGGCCGGCGCCGCCGGTGACCGGCGCGCCACCGTCACAGGTCGGCAGGGTCGCCGAGGTCTCCACGTAGGCGTGCGACACGTAGTTGCCGCTGGTCAGCCGGTCCCACTGGCTGGTGGAACGGACGGTGCCGTTCACGTAGCTACCGGAGACCGCGCAGGTGAGAGTGAGCTGGCCGCCGTTGGCGACCTGCCCCATGGGAGCGGCGCCGGCGGACGGGCCGCTGCGGATGTTGAGCGGGCCGCCGTCAGTCTGCGCGCTGCCGCCGTAGGTGGCCGGCGGGGCAAGCGTCGGAGCCGGGCCCGGGGCGGGGTTCGATACCGGGACCGAGGTAGGGGTCGGCTCGCATGGCGGAAGCGACGCGTCGGTCTGTACGTACGCGTGGGAGATGTAGCCGCCGCCCGCGAGCTTGTCCCACTGGGCGGTGGAGCGGACCGTGCCGCGTACCGTTTCGCCGTCGACCTGGCAGCTCAGGGTCACCGAAGAGCCGTTGACAAGGGTCGCCGTCAGGCCGGACTGCGAGTTGGGCGCGTTGCGGACGTTGAGCCGGCCGCCGTCGGTGCGCACGCTGGTGCCCGACGGGGGTGCCGGCGGGGCGTCGAGTGACGCGCACGACGGGAGGTATGCATTGGTCTGCATGTAGGCGTGTGCCACCCAGAGGCCGTTGGTCAGCCGGTCCCACTGCGCGCTGCCGCGGACCGCTCCGCTGACGTACGACCCGGATGCCTGGCAGGCGAGGGTGAGTACCGTGCCGTTGCGGACCTGGCTCGAGGTCGCGGCCTGGGTCGAGGGAGCTGAACGTACGTTGAGTGGGTCGCCATTGGTTCGCACCGTCGCGTACGCGGCGGACGCGGCGGAGGCGGATTCCATGCCGATGACGAGCGTGGTGCCCGTTGCCGAGGTCGCGAGGAGCGCACCTACCAGCAGCCGTCGGATGTTCGGGTTCATCAAAAGTAGACCTTCTGTGGCGGGTTCGACCTCGCTCGACGGTCCAGCGCGTGGGTTGCTGACCCGGTTCCAGAAGGGGTGCTGATGGGTTATATGTTGAAATGTCAGGATTGACCGTTATTGGATGTTGCCGGCGCGGCTCGACGGCTGGCGTTATGGCTGGCTCGATGGCTGGCGGGCTGGCGGCGCCCGCGAGTGTGCTACCAACAGTCCTTATAGGACGGACGTCCTGCGGCGCGCTTGACTAGTCGGCCGTAAGGAAGCGTAGTCCGTTGCCGGACAACAGTTTGCCGCGCTGCTCGCTGGTCAGGAAGTCCGCCTTGCGGACCACCTGCCCGACCGGTCGCTCGCCGAGCGGATAGGGATAGTCGCTACCGAGGACCACCTGGTCCTCGCCCATCGTGTCCACCAGTAGCCGCAGCGCAGCGGGGTCGAACACCACGCTGTCGACGAAGAAGCGGTCGACGTAGTGGCTCGGAGGGAAGGCCGACCGGCCACGGACCAGGTCGCCGCGGCGGTGCCAGGCGTTGTCCGCGCGGCCGAGCCAGAACGGGAAGCTGCCCCCGCCGTGGGCGAAGCACAGCCGCAGCGAACGCGGCACCCGGTCCAGCACGCCGCCGAGGATGAGCGCCAGGGCGGAGAGGTGGGTCTCGGCGGGCATGCCGGTCAGCCAGCGCGCCATCCAGCGATCCAGCCGTGGCCCGCCGGGCATGTCCCATGGATGCACGAAGACGGGCGCGCCCACCTCCGCGCAGTGCTGCAGGAACGTCACGATGCCGGCGTCATCGAGGTCGCGGTCGCCGACATGGTTGCCGATCTCCACGCCCGCGTGGCCGGCGGCGAGGCACCGGTCCAGTTCGGCGCAGGCCGCGTCGGGGTCTTGTAGCGGAACCTGGCAGAACGGCACCAGCCGATCCCCACCGCCCGCGGTCACCTCCAGCGTCAGGTCGTTGAAGATCCGCGCCACCTTGACCGCCTGATCGGCCGGGCGATCGTACGAGAAGAACACCGGAGTGGGGGACACCACCTGCACGTCCACCCCATCGGAGTCCATATCGGATAGACGCGTACCGGCGTCCCAGCACGCGGCGCCGATCGGCCGGAACTCGTCATCGCCCACCATGATCATGGCGGCCCGCTCCGAGTCGACACGCAGCCAGGGCCAGCCGGAGCCCCCGCACCGCGCGGACAACTCCGGCCACCCCTTGGGTACGACGTGGGTGTGCACGTCGACGACGAGATCGGACATCAGCCCTTGCCCGGGTGGAGCGCGCCGCACCTGGCACATTTGCGGGCCTTCTCGTCGGCGTAGAACGCCTGGAAGACCGGCGGCAGGTCGGTCACGATGTCGCGCACCTGCAGTTCGACCTCGTGCAGCAGGTTGCCGCAGTCGAGGCAGTACCACTGGAACTTCTCCAGCGTGCCCTCCTCGCGGATCCGCTCGACCACCATGCCGATCGAGCCGGCCTCGGGGCGCTGCGGCGAGTGCGGCGTGTTCCCGGGCAGCATCCACATCTGACCCTCGCGGATGTGCACGGTCCGCGGCCCGTCGGGCGTCATCAGGTTGACGTGCATGTTGCCCTTGACCTGGTAGAAGAACTCCTCGTACGGGTCGACGTGAAAGTCGGTGCGCTGGTTGGGGCCGCCCACCACCTGCACGATGAAATCCGCGCCGCCGGGGAACATCTCCTTGTTGTTGACCGGGGGCTTGAGCAGGTGCTGGTTCTCCTCGATCCAGCCCGGAAAGCTCACCGGCTCGGTCACATCGGTCATGACTTGCCTCCTTCGGGGAGCGCGGCAACCGCCTGCATCTCGATCAGTAGATGTGGATGGGGTAGCTGGTGCACGGCGACCGTGGTGCGGGTGGGGCCGGTCTCGTCGAAGTACTCGGCGTAGACCTCGTTGTAGCCGCCGAAGTCGTTCATGTTGACCAGGTAGGTGGTGACCTGCACGAGGTCGGACAGGTCGGCCCCGGCGGCGCGCAGGATGTCGCGGATGTTCTCGATCACCGCACGGGTCTGCGCCCGGATCTCCAGCGAGGTGGTGCCCATGGCGTCGACCTGTGCGCCGGCGATCGTGTTGTCCGGCCGGCGGCTCGACGTACCGGACACGAAGACGAAGCCGCCGGCGACCTTGACGTGCGGGAAGCGGCCGCGCGGAGCGGCCTTCCCGGCCACGACCCTCGCCTCGCTCATGACGCGGCCGAAAGCGACGCGGTGCCGAGCTTTTCGACCACGGCCCGCACGTGGACGCCGGGTGCCAGCGGTACCGCCGCGGTGGCCGCCCCGGCGAGGAAGACCCATCCCTCGTGCAGCCGTACGCCGTGCTGGCCGGCGAGGCGTACCCCGGAGTCGAGGGCCCGGCGCGGGTCGCCGAGGATCGCCGCCGTCGAACCGGTCTGCACCACCCGGCCGTTGACCTCCAGCAGCACGCCGAGGTTGGAGAGCCCTGCCGGCACAGGCTGCCAGGGGCCGATGACGAAGCCGGCCGCCGAGGTGTTGTCGGCGATCACGTCGGGCAGCGAGAACGTGAAGTTGGCGTAGCGCGAGTCGATGAGCTCCAGCGCCGGTGCGACCGCCCGCACTGCCGAGAGGAAGTCCCCGACCGGCTCGCCCGGCTCCGGGCTGCGGGCCATCAGGAAGGCGACCTCGGGCTCGACCCGCGGATGAATGTAGCCGCCCAGGTCCACCGCGCCGCCGTCGTCGATGCGCATCCCGTCGGTGAGCCGGCCCCAGATCACCTCGTCGACGCCGACCTGCGCCATCTTGGCCCGGCTGGTCAGGCCCATCTTCAGCCCGACCAGTCGCTCCCCGCGTGCCAGCCGCCGCGCCACCAGTGCGTCCTGCACCGCGTACGCGGTGACGGCGTCGACGCCGGCCGCCGCGACGATCTGCGGGATTGCCGTCGCCGTCACGGCCGCCTCGTCGAGTTGCGCGGCGAGGGCCGCGAGGTCGGGTTGCTGCGCCACTGCCGTCATGCCGCACCTCCGGAGAAACAGGTCCGGACCGATCCCAGGCCGGAGATCCGCGCCTCGTACGCTGCGCCGGGGGCCACCGGCACCATCGGGCCGAGCGCCCCGGAGAGCACCACGTCACCGGCGCGCAGCGGACGTCCCGAGCGGGCGAGGGTCTCGGCCAGCCAGGCCACGGCGTGTGCCGGGTTGCCCAGGCAGGCCGCGCCGGCGCCGACCGAGACCGGCTCGCCGGCGTGTTCGAGCACCATTCCGCACAGCCGCAGGTCGACCTCGGCGATCCGCCTGGGTGCCGTGCCGAGCACGAAAAGCCCGCTGGAGGCGTTGTCGGCCACCGTGTCCACGATGGAGATGTCCCAGCCCGCCACCCGCGAGTCGACGATCTCGATCGCCGGCAGCAGGTGGTCGGTCGCGTGGATCACGTCCGCGACCGTCACCTGTTCGTAGGGCAGGTCGGCGCCGAGCACGAATGCGACCTCCGCTTCCACGCGCGGTTGCAGCAGCCGGCCGAGGTCGACCTCGGTGCCGTCGGGCACCGCCATGTCGGCGAAGAGCACACCGAAGTCCGGCTGGTAGACGCCGAGGTTCTCCTGCACGACGCGGGAGGTCAGGCCGATCTTCGCGCCGACGGGCCGGCGACCCTCCGCCGTCCAGCGCCGCACCTGTGCCTGCTGCACGTCGTACGCCGTCTCGACATCGCCTTCGGGCAGCAGTTCGCCGCGCAGCGGCGGGCAGGGCTTGCCTTCGTCGTACGCGTCGCGCAGCACCTGCGCCGCCCGCTCGATATCCACGGTCACGATAGATCCACACAGACGTTGGTGAGTTCGGAGTAGAAGTCCAGTGAATGTACGCCGCCTTCGCGGCCGACGCCCGAGGCCTTGACCCCGCCGAAGGGGGTACGCAGGTCGCGCAGGAACCACGTGTTGACCCAGACGATGCCGGCGTCCAGCCGGGCGCCGGCCCGATGCGCCCGGCCGACGTCGCGGGTCCACACCGTCGCGGCGAGCCCGTACTCGCTGTCGTTGGCGAGCGCGTACGCCTCGTCCTCGTCGTCGAACGGCGCGAGGTGGCACACCGGGCCGAAGATCTCCTCCCGGTTGGTGCGCGCGTCCTGGCCCAGACCGGTCAGTACGGTCGGCTGCACGTACGCGCCGCCGTCGCGGGCGTCGCCGAAGGCCGGGACGCCCCCGCCGGCGAGCACCGTGGCGCCTTCGGCACGGGCCAGGTCGTAGTAGCCGAGCACCTTGTCGCGGTGCTCTCTGGAGATCAGCGGCATGTTCGCGGTCGCCTCGTCGGACGGCCAGCCGAAGGCCAGCTCACCGGCGCGCTTCGCCAGCCGTGCGGCGAACTCGTCGAAGATCGGCCGCTGCACGTAGAGCCGTTCGGTGCACAGGCACACCTGGCCGCCGTTGGTGAAGCTGGACCGGACCGAGCCCGCCACCGCCGCGTCCAGGTCGGCGTCGGCGAAGACCAGACCCGCGTTCTTGCCACCCAGTTCGAACGACACGGCCTTGACCCCACCTGCCGCGGCCCGCATGATCGTGGCGCCGGTGGCGGACTCCCCGGTGAAGGTGATCGCGTCGACGCCGGGGTGGCGGGTGAGGAACTCTCCCGCCGAGGCCGGGCCGAAGCCGTGTACCAGGTTGAACACCCCATCCGGCACGCCCACCGCCGCCATTATCTCGGCGAGCAGCGTCGCCGACGACGGGGTCTCCTCGGACGGCTTGACGATGACCGCGTTGCCGCAGGCCAGTGCCGGGGCGACCTTCCAGGTCAGCAGCAGCAGCGGCAGGTTCCAGGGCACGATGATCGCGACGACGCCGACCGGCTTGCGGACGGCGTAGTTGAGCGCCCGCCCGCCACCAGCGGTGGCGGTGGTGAACGACTCGGTCGGCGCGGTCGCGGCGATCTCGGCGAAGGCCCGGAAATTGGCGGCTCCACGCGGGATGTCCAGCGTCCGGGCCTGCGAGATGGACTTGCCGGTGTCGGCGACCTCGGCGGCCACCAGATCGTCGAAGCGCCGCTCCAACTCGTCGGCGATCCGGCGCAGCACGCCGGCGCGCTCCTGCTCGCCCATCCGGCCCCACGGCCCGCCCAGCGCCCGGCGTGCGGCATCCACGGCCGCGTCCACGGTGCCGGCACCCGCCTCGGCCACCTCGAAGATGGTCTCGCCCGTAACCGGGCTGACCTTGGCGAACGTCTTGTCCCCGGCGACGAACTCGCCGCCGACGAAGTTGCGCAGCAGTCCCGGCGCGCCGGCCGGTCGCCCGGTCATCAGCTCCGGGCTCCACAGTGTCCGGGTCACGGGTTCCTCCTACCGCGGGTGGCAAGGGTGCCCAGCGTGCCGAGCAGCAGCGCCCCCGCCCCGGCGAGCGCCGCACCGAGCACCTGGTGCTGGCGCCGCACCCGCCGCTGCACCTCGGCGTACGGGGTGGTCGAGAACGACACCAGTTCGTACCGGGAGACGTACCGGCCGGGAAGGGCCCGCTCCAGGGCGTGCTCCACCTTCCTGCTGAGCTGGAACACCGGCGAGGCGACCTTGTCGCGCATCTCCACGAAGTTGGCCAGCGCCATCCGCGCGATTGCCTCGGTGTTGTCCCTGCGTCGCGCTTCGAACAGTGGCAGCGCCGTCTTCCAGGTGTCGCCGGTGTCGTCCAGGCAGCGGTCCAGTTCCACCACGTCTTCGAAGGCGCAGTTGGCGCCCTGCCCGTAGAACGGCACGATCGCGTGCGCCGCGTCGCCGAGCAGCCCCACCGTGCCGCCCGACTGCCAGGGTGCGCAGCGCACGGTGCCGAGCATCCCGACCGGGTTGTGCAGGTAGTCGTCGACCAGGTTGGGGGCGAGCGACATCAGGTCCGGGTACTGGGTGCGGAAGTGCCGCTCGATCGCGGCCGGGCTGCCCAGCGACGCGAAGCTGGTGGTGCCGCCGGTGGGCCAGAACAGCGTGCAGGTGAACGACCGGTCCGGGTTGGGTAGCGCGATCATCATCGAGGTGCCACGTGGCCAGATGTGCAGCGCGTCCGGGTCGAGAGCGAACTCTCCGGCCAGCGGTGGGATCGTCAGCTCCTTGTACCCGTAGTCGAGGAAGTCGAGGCTCTCGGTCAGCCCGCCGTGCGCCAGCAACTGGCCGCGTACCGCCGAGCCGGCGCCGTCCGTGCCGAGGACGACCGCGGCGCTCGTCCGGGTCTTGCCCTGCGGGGTTTCGTAGGTCATCTCGCCGGTCGCCGGGTCGAGGCCGACGAGGCGGTGGTCGAAGGCGATCCGTACGCCGGGCAGCGCCGCAGCGGCGTTCAGCAGGGCGTTGTTGAGGGCGCCGCGGCTGATGGAGTTGATCGCGCGGTCGCCGTCGAGGCTGTACGGCTGGAAGTTCAGCTCGCCTTGCATCGGGTGGATCATGCGCCCGCGCATCGGCAGCGCATCGGCCATCACCTGCTTGTCCAGGTCGATGCGGCGCAGCGCGTCGAGCCCCCGCTCGGACAGGGCCAGGTTGATGGAGCGGCCCCGCTCGACCGTCCCGGTGCGCGGGTCTGGGCGGCGCTCGTAGAGGGCGACCGGGTATCCGCGACGGGCCAGGAAACAGGCGAGCAGGCATCCGGCGAGGCCGGCGCCGACGACGGCTACCTCGTCCTTCTCGTTCATCTGACCTCCTCGATGGTGTGCGCGAGCGCTTCGGCGACCCGCCAGCAGTCGTGGTAGGTCGAGTAGAGCGGCGCCGGCGCCACCCGGACGATGTCCGGCTCCCGGGCGTCGGTGATCACTCCGTGTTCGTGGCGCAGCCGCTTGGCCAGCTCGCTGGCGCTGCCGCTGCCGATCCGTAGCGACAGTTGGCAGCCGCGCCGGCCCGGGTCGCGCGGGGTGACCAGGGTGACCGTCCGGGCGGCGGTGACCTCGTCGATGAGTTGCTCCAGGTACCCGGTGAGGCGCTCGCTGCGCGCGCGCAGCGCGGGCATGCCGACCTGGGCGAAGATCTCCAGTGAGGTACGGACCGGACCCATGGCGTAGATCGGCGGGTTGGAGACCTGCCACGCGTCGGCCCGGGCGAGCGGGCGGGAGACCGGGGTCATCTCGAAGCGGGTGGCCGGGTCGGTGCTCCACCAGCCCTCGAACCGCTGGATGGTGGGATCGTCGAGGTGTCGGGAGTGCACGAACGCGCCGGCGAGTGCGCCGGGGCCGGAATTCAGGTACTTGTACGAGCACCAGGCCGCGAAGTCGACGCCCCACTCGTGCAGTTGGAGCGGGACGTTGCCGGCGGCGTGGGCGAGGTCCCAGCCGACGATCGCGCCGGCGGCCCGGCCGGCCTCGGTGATCGCCGGGATGTCCATCAGCTCGCCGGTCAGGTAGTTGACCCCGCCGAGCAGGACGAGGGCGACCCGGTCGCCGTCGGCGCCGAGGTAGTCGACGATGTCCTCGGTGCGCAGCGTGTCCTCGCCCGGGCGTGGCCGTAGCCGTACCACCGTCTCGTCAGGGTCGAAACCGTGGAAGCGGGCCTGGCTGCGCACCGCGTAGCTGTCCGACGGAAAGGCGGAGTCCTCGATGACGATCCGGTTCCGCTCGCCCCGCGGTCGGTAGAACGACACCATCAGCAGGTGCAGGTTGACCGTCAGCGAGTTCATCACGACGGCTTCGCATGCCAGGGCGCCGACCAGTCGCGCCGCGTACTCGGTGAGGAACTCGTGGTACGGCAGCCACGGGCGGCCCGCCTCCAGGTGCCCCTCGACACCGAGCCGCGCCCATTCGTCCAGGTCGTCGAGCAGGTCGGCCCGGGTGGCCTTCGGCTGCAGCCCCAGGGAGTTGCCCGCCAGGTAGGCGACTTCGGCGTACCGGCCGCCGTCCGCGGGTGGGATGTGGAAGAGATCCCGGTGGCCGGGGTCGGCCGCGTCGCGTCGCCGGGCGTCGTCCTCGGTCAACGTCATGGAATGTGCTCCGCTCACATGAAGGTCCGGGCGGACCAGAGTTCGGGGAAGACCACACGAGCCATGCTGCGCTGCAGCCAGGCGACGCCGGCCGAGCCGCCGCTGCCCGCCTTGCCGCCCATGGCCCGTTGCACCGCCTTGAGGTGCTGGTAGCGCCAGTCGCCGAACTGCTCGGCGATCTCGGTCAACGCCTGTCCGAGCATCCGCAGGTGGTTGTCTGAGGTGTCGGCCCGGTAGATCTCGACCCAGGCCGCCTCCACCGCCGGGTGCGGCTCGTGCTCCGTGGCGACGTCGCGCTCGAGCAGGGCCGGCGGGATGTCGAAGCCGCGCCGGGCCAGTAGCGCGGCCACGTCGTCCCACAGGCTCGGCGCGTGCAGGGTGTCGACCAGTTCCGCGTAGACCTCGGTCTGCCGGCGGAACGGGCGGACCAGCGACGCGGTCCTGATGCCGAGCAGGAACTCGAGTTGCCGGTACATCGCGGACTGGAAGCCCGACCCCTCACCGAGCAGGTCCCGGAACCGGTTGAAGTCTGCCGGCGTCATCCAGCGCAGGCCGCGCCAGGCGGCGTTGAGTCCTTCGAGGTGCAGGGCGGCGCGTCGAAGCGGGCTGAGCGTCGACCACACGTCGTCGGCGCGCAACAGCTTCTGCGCCTCGCGCAGCTCGAAGCAGGTCAGCCCGAAGTAGAGCTCCATGATCTGGCTCACCATGAGGAAGGACATCTCCCCGGCGTCCTTACTCAGCGTCTGCTGCAGTGAGTGCAGCGTGCTGGCGTGCACGTACGCGTCGTAGGGCAGGATGTCGGCGAACTCCAGGGTGGGCTCGCCGGCGTTGGCGGCTGCCTTGGTCGCGCGCTCCTCAGGCGTCGACGGGCGCACCACTGCCGTGGTCTTCGTCGGCCCGCGCGGATCGGTGCTCTCCACGTGTCGCCTTCCCCCCTCGACCAGGCACGACGTACGTGCCCTCAGTGGCGTTATGGTCTCTCGACCGGGGTGAGTCGTGGAATGTGGAACCAACGGTGCTCTACGGTAATGACCTGCAGCTCCGCGGTCAGAACGGGTTGATCGCTTAACGAACTGAAGGTGTCTGTGGACGATATGGATTGGGTGCTCCTGCGCGAGTTGCAAGCCGACGCGCGACTCTCCTTCAGCGAGCTGTCCCGCCGGGTGCATCTGTCGCCGCCCGCCGTGGCGGAGCGGGTGCGGCGGCTGGAAGAAGCCGGCATCATCGCCGGGTACCACGCTCACGTCGATCTGGCGAAGACCGGCTGGACCGTCCTCGCGATCATCCGGATGTCCTGCTACGGCCCGCGTTGCCTGCTGCGTGACCCGGCGGTGGGGGAGTGGCCGGAGATCCTGGAGATACACCGGATCACCGGCGACGCCTGTTGCATCCTGAAGGTCACCGCCGGCACGATGGACGCCTTCGAACAGGTCATCGACCGGCTCGCCCCGTATGGCCAACCCTCGAGCACGATGGTGCTCTCCACCCCGCTCGATTGGCATCCCGTCACCCCGCCGCCAGCGTCGACGGTCGACGACGCACTACGCGCGCCCGGGCGTCGTTGACACCGGCTCCCGGCGCAGCAGCGGCAGCACCGCGGATCCCAGCAGCTCCACCCCGCGCTCGTCGGTGAGCCCGTGCGGGGTGCCGAACTCCACCCGGCGTACCCCGGCGTCGATGAGCGCCTGCGCCTGCGCGGCGACCTGCTCCGGAGTGCCGGAGAACGCGAACAGGTCGAGCAGGTCGTCGGGGATGAGCCGGCCGGCCGCCTCGTGCCGGCCCGCGTCGACCAGCTCCTTCACCCTGGCGAGCAGGTCGGCGGGCAGCTCGACGGTCGGGTCCAATTCGGCCACCACCGCGAGGTACATGGCGACCTCGGTCCGGGCCCGGGCGCGCGCCGCCGGGCCGTCGGTATCCACGACGGTGACCGCGCCGAGGACGATGCCGACATCGCCGACCGCTCGTCCGATGCGCTCCGCGCCGGCCCTGACCCGGTCCCGGATCACCGCCACCATCGCGGGATTGGCGCTACCGCCGACCTTGATCTCGTCGGCGATCCGGCCGGCGAGGGCGGCGCCCTTCGGGCCCCAGGCGCCGAGTAGCAGCGGCGGGTCGGGTCGGTGCACGGGGTACCGCAAGGCGGTGCCGGGTGCCAACCGGAACAACTTTCCCTCGTAGCCCGCGGCGTCGCCGCGCAGCAGCCGGTAGACGACCTCCGCCGCCTCCTCCAGGGCGGTCAGCGGTCGGGGCTGGTCGATGCCGACGACGCCCAGCCAGGTCCCTCGGGCCAGCCCCAGGTAGGCCCGGCCGCGCGAGGCGAGATCGAGCGCGGCGACCTGCCCGGCGATCTCGTACGGGGCCATCGAGTACGGGTTGAGGCAGGCCGTCCCGAGACGGACGCGTTCGGTGGCGGCGGCCATCTCCAGCAGCGGGAAGATCGGCGGCTGGTACATCAGGTCACTGAATACGGTCAGCACGTCGAAGCCGCGCTCCTCGGCGCTGCGGGCCAACCGCGCGTAGTCGCCGGCCCGCTTGTCGCTCTGCAGCCCGAGCCCGATCTCCACGGCGGTCATGGCGGGTTCTCCTCGCATCTTTCCTCGGATCGGAGATCAGGTCAGGTCGGCGGAGTTCAGCCGGCGCCGGCAGGTGCGCTCGACCCGCATGACCAGCCGTTCTTCGGGGTCGGGGCAGGCGAAGAGTGAATCCTGGGCCAGCCAGTCGCCGGCGGCCAGGTCGCGCTGCTTGGCGGCGAGAAACGGCAGGACCGAGGCCAGCGCGTACACGCAGAAGTGCCGGCCTTCCGGGAGCCGCAGATGAGCGCTGTTGGTCAGTTCGAAGTAGTCACCGACCGTCATGCCGCAGACCGATCGACCCTCGATGCGGTCCACGCTGACCCGCAGGTCGTAGAGCTCCATGTCGCCGCCGGCGGTGTCGTCGACAGCCTCGGTCGTGCCCGCCCGGTCGGCGTCGATGTCCGGCTGGTTGTCCGCCATGTCGATTCCCTTCCCTTGACAACCGGCACTCAGGGCGTCGGCGGATTGATGGCGAGGACGATCTCCGTGGGCGCGTCGGAGGTGTTGCGGTAGCGGTGCGGCTGGCTGGAGTCGAAGGTGATGCTCTCGCCCGGGACGACGGTGTAGGTCGCGCGGTCGAACTCGACGGTCAGCATGCCGGCGACGACGTACGCGCACTCCAGCGACGGGTGGCTCCACAGTTCCTCGCTGGACACCTCACCGGGGGCGAGGACAGAGTGCAGCACCTCGAGCTGACCGTTGCCCGGGGTGAGCCGTTCGTACCGGATCTGCCCGTTGGGTGCGCCCAGGGTGGTCCGTTCGCCGGGTCGGCTGACCCAGACCGACGGGGCGGTCGGATCCGCGAACAGCGAGGCGACCGACTCACCGAAGACCCCGGCGAGCCGGCGCAGGGTTGCCAGGCTGGGCTCGGTGATCCCGCGCTCTACCTGGCTGAGCAGCGTCGGAGACACATTCGCCTGCTCGGCCAGGACGCGCAGGCTCATGCCCCGCGCCGTGCGCAGCTCGCGCAAGCGCTCTCCGATCACCCCGGGCCGCCCTTCCTCCGGATCGCCCTTTTGTATGCAGGTCAACTGCACGCGTGTCACGCACCGTAGGGACGCACCGGCCTGGCGTCAAGTGAGCGAACTACCAGCCTGTGGAGGGCTTCCGTCCTTCTTTAAGGGTCTTGACTGAGTCCGGTCGTACGCCCTAGCGTCCCCGCTCAACGTGCAGTAGCACTGCACACGCGGGTCACGGCGGCCGTGCCGCCGCTCGGACTACAGGAGAGCCATGACGTCGCTCGGTCATTCCGAGCAGGCCCCGGCACGCCGATCCACGGCCCACCGGTGGCTGCTCGTGATCCCATTCATCTGGCAGGTCGCCCTGATACCCGTCGTCAACGACGTGCGGGCGGCGCCGCTGCACATCCCGTTCCCCATGCTCTGGCAGATGCTCGGCATCGTCGCCACCACTGTCGTCATCGCGGTGGTGTTCCGGCTCGACCGGGCCGCCGGGGTGGACGACGAAGAGCGCCGGTTCGCGGCGGCGACCGAGAGCACGGGGGGTGAGCAGGCATGAAGCTCGCGATCGTGCTGGTGATCGTGCTGGGCACCGTGGCCGGAGCCATCGGGTACGGGCGGCGCACCGCGCGTACGACCAGCGTCAGCGAGTGGGCCGTCGGTGGCCGGCGCCTCGGTACCCTGATCTTCTGGTTCATGAACGCCGGCGAGGTCTACACGACCTTCGCCGTGCTCGGCATCTCCGGCTACGCCTGGGCGCTCGGCGCACCGGCATACCTGGCGTTCTGCTCGGTCTCGCTGAGCTACGCGCTCGGCTACTGGCTGATGCCCAAGATCTGGCGGGCCGGACGCAAGAAGGGTCTGATCACCCAGGCCGATTTCTTCGCCGCCCGGTTCGACGCCCCGTGGCTCGGTGTGGTCGCCGGTCTGGTCGGAATCGCCGCGCTGGTCGTGTACGTGCAGATCCAGCTGGTGAGCCTGAGCCTGATCGTGCAGCTCGCGCTCGGCGGCGTCCTGTCGACGACCGCGGCGGTCATCGTCGCCGCGATCGTGATGCTCGCCTTCGTCTACCTGGCCGGTCTGCGCTCCGCCGCGTTCGCCGCCGCGGTCAAGGATGTCCTCATGGTCCTCGTGGTCATCCTGCTGTCCGCGACGGTGGCCGCGAAGGTCGGCGCGGCATCGATGTTCGATGTGTTCCGCCTCGCCGAGCAGGCCCACCCCGGCATCGGCCGCCTGCCCGGCGTCGACCCCGCGTCGCCGACCGGACCGGTGTGGCTGATGACCTCCGCGCTGAACGTGGCCCTGGGCAACTGGGTGTTCCCGCACCTGTTCCAGGTGTCCTACGCCGCCAAGAGTGGCCAGGCGATCCGGCGTAACGCCGTCTGGCAGCCGCTGTACTCGCTGGCCTACTTCTTCATCATCCTGCTCGGCTTCGCCGCCCTGCTGGCGGGCACCAAGCCGGCCGGCGGCAACCTGAACGGGGCCCTGCTGCAGTTCGTCACCGACAAGTACCCGGCGTGGATCGTCGGCCTGGTCGCCGGGACCGGCTTCCTGCTCGCCCTGGCCCCCGGCTCCGTCCTGCTGCTGACCTCCGGCTCACTGTTCGCCCGCAACGTCGTCACGCCGTTCAAGAAGAACCTCGACGATCGTTCGGCACTGCTGCTGTCCAAAGTGTCCATGGTCGGCTTCGCCGCGATCGCGGTGTGGCTGACCCTCGGTCAGAGCAAGTCGCTGGTCGATATCCTGCTCTACGCGTACTCGGCGATCGGGATGCTCGCGCCCGCGGTCTTCCTCGCGTTCCTGTGGCGGCGTACGACCGCCGTCGGCGTACTTGCCGGCATCGTCGTCGGGTTCGTCGCGCTGCTCGCTCCCTTCGCGAAGAACGTCTGGGCCGCCCACCTGCCCGACTGGGAGCCCGGCCTGATCGCCATGGCGATCAACTTCGCGGTCACCGTGCTGGTCAGCCTGGTCACGCCGGGCCCGAGCGAGCACGCCATCGCCGTCGGGCTCGCACTCCGCGCCGAGGACGTCACCAGCCCCGGGCCGGCGGAGCCGGTTACCGTGCGCCCGTAGCGCCGCGACGGTACGCGCCGCGCTTCGCGGCTGGCGCGTACCGTCGCGGTGACCCGTCCGCTCGCGCGGTCACCATGCGCTCCAACCCGCCCGGTCGTCGCGCACCACCCGGCCACCCTTCATGATCCAGCGGACTTCGCGGAACGCCGAGGTCGCTAGCGTCGGGTCGGCATCCATCGCGATCAGGTCGGCGTACCGGCCGGGCTCGACGGTGCCCAGATCAGCCTCGGCGCGCAGCCACCGGGCCGGGCCGAGGGTGCCGGCGTAGAGCGCCTGGGCCGGCCCGATCCCGCCCTCGGACATGTACTCCAGCTCGCGGACCGACGCACTGGTGCCCTCGAAGGTCCAGAACGGCGGCATGTCACTGCCCAGCAGCACCTCCACCCCGGCCGCCACGGCCATCGCGTAGCTCTCCAGGTGGCGCGGCCCGGCGCCGAGCGAACGGCACTGCATCCACTCCGGTACGCCCAGCTCGTCGAAGAACTCCTTGCACCGGGTGACCAGCAGGGTGGGTACGAGCGCGGTGCCGCGCGCGGCCATCTCGGCGGCCACCTCCGCGGTCAGCTGGTAGCCGTGCTCCACGCAGTCCAGTCCGAGCCGGACCGCCTCGGCGATCACCGGTGCCGGTCCGGCGTGCGCGGTGACCCGCCGCCCCCAGGCGTGTGCCGTCTCGATCACCGCGGCCATCTCGTCGGCGAACAGTTGCGGGGTGTGGATGGCCTCGTGTTCGCCGGCGATGCCGCCGGAGATCATCACCTTGATCAGGTCGGCACCGGCCTTGATCTGGCTGCGTACGCCACGGCGGAATCCGTCCGCGCCGTCGCATTCCAGGGTGTCGCCGCTGTCGTGGCCATGCCCGCCGGTGCAGACGAGGGCCCGGCCGGCGGTGAAGATGCGTGGCCCGGGCACCCGGCCGGCCTGGATCGCCCGGCGCAACGCGAAGTCCGCGTGGTCCTTCTCGGCGACGCAACGGACCGTCGTCACACCACTGAGCAGGGTCCGCCGGGCCCCGTCGGCCATGTAGAGGGCCAGCTCGTGCGGGCTCATCCCCTTCACCTCGGCACCGCCCTGCCCGGGTAGGGACAGGGACAGGTGGGTGTGCATGTTCACCAGACCGGGCGTGAGGTACGCGCCGCCCAGGTCGATCTGCTCGGCATCGCCGTCCGCCTGGGCGGCGGTGATCACATCCGCTGCCGGGCCGACCGCGACGATCCGTTCGCCGCGCACCCAGACCGCGGCGTCTCCGAGGGGGGCCACCCCGTCGACCACCCGCCCGTCGACCACCGTGCAGTTCACCAGTACTGCTGAGCGTGTCGATCCCTCGTTCATACCCACACCTCCCCGCGTTCCTGCGCCGGATGCCCCCTGCGTTAACTCGCGTTGCGGCGCAACTTGTGGCAACGTTTGCGCAATCCAGTGGTAAAACAGCATATCCTCAACGCCACGGAGTGGCTCTGGAGCGAGGAAGGGACAGCGTGGTGGTCGTGGACCTTCGCCAGGTCGCGGCGGCGAGCGGGGTCTCCCTCAGCACCGCCTCCCGCGCGCTGTCCGGGTCGGGGCGGGTCAGTGAGGCCACCCGCGAACGGGTCCGCCGGGTCGCCGAGGACCTGGGCTACCGGCCCAACGCGCTCGCCCGAGGCCTGCGCACGAACCACTCCCGACTGGTCGGGCTCGTGGTCACGAACCTCGTCAACGCGTCGTTCCACGTCATCGCCGAGATCGTGCACAACCGGCTGAAGGCGTCCGGGTACCACCTGGTCCTGTGCATCACCGGAGGCGACGTCGACGAGGAGCGCGCGTACGTGGAGTCGCTCCGTGTCCACATCGTCGACGGCGTCATAGTCGTCGGCTCCGACGCGAAAGCGGTCGAGCAGTTGCGGCACACCGGCATTCCCACGGTCCACCTCGCCCGGCAGCCCCGGCGTCCCGCGGGCGACTGCGTACTGGGGGCCGACCTCGAAGGTGCGCGGGAGGCGACGCGGTACCTGCTGGGCCTGTCCCACCGGCGGATCGCCGTGGTTACGGGGCCAGCGACTGTGACCTCCGGCTATGAACGACTCGCCGGCTACCGGCTAGCGCTGGACGAGGCCGGCGTCGGATACCGCGAGGACCTGGTCTTCGCGGGACCGTTGGAGCCCGACTCGGGCGTGGTGGCGGTCGACCGGCTGCTCGCCCTCCCGGCGCGCCGACGACCGACCGCGGTGCTTGTCACCAACCACGAGGCGGTCTTCGGGCTGTTGCCGGCGCTGCGCGAGCGCAAGGTGCGGATTCCCGACGAGTTGAGCGTGCTCTGTTACGAAGACGCCGACCTTCTCAAGTGGTGGGATCCGGCGGTCACTGTGATGGACAACAATGCCGCCCGGATGGGCGATCTGGCGGTGAACATTCTGCTCGATCGCATCGCCGGAAAAGCCGACACGGAGCCGGCCAGGTGGACCGAATACCGGGTCGGCGCCCAGCTGGTCGTACGTGAGTCCTGCGTCGAAGCCCAATCGTGACCTGCCCGCCGGCGGTGGCGCCCTTGACATCGCCTCTCCCGGTAGAGCAGTTTGTGGAAACGTTTGCTCACGGCGGGCCTATGACGTCCGCCCCGGCATCCCTTCTGTAGTCCGGCCTGGAGGCCCGCATGAAGATCCGGTCTGCCGGGGTGCTCGTAACCGCCCTGGCGCTGTCGGGCTCGCTCGCCGCGTGCGGCAGCGGTTCGACCTCCTCTTCCAACAGCGCGCAGGGTGGCGGCACGGTCGTTGTCGATACCGCGTTCCAACTAAAGACCGCCGACCCTGGCCGCATGTTCGAGCCGACCGGGTTGCTGATCGCCGAATCGATGTACGACACGCTGCTGACCTTCAAGGGCAGCGACGTGACCAAGCCGGTTCCGGCGCTCGCCGAGTCCTACACCGCGTCCCCGGACGGCAAGACCTTCACGTTCAAGCTCCGTACCGACGCGAAGTTCTCCGACGGCTCGCCCGTCACCTCGGCTGACGTCGTCTTCTCGCTCAACCGCGTGAAGAACGTGAAGGGCAACCCGTCGTTCCTCATGGACGGCCTCACGGTCACCGCCCCGGACGCGAACTCCGTGGTCATCACCAGCGACAAGCCCAACGCGGCGGTGCCGTTCATCCTGCCGAACCCGGCGCTGGGGATCCTGAACTCCACCGTGGTCAAGCAGAACGGCGGCACCGACGCCGTCGGCGCCGACAAGACCGACACCGCGGAGAGCTTCCTCAACTCGAAGTCCCAGGGCAGCGGGCCTTACATCCTCAACAGCTACAGCACCACCACGCAGGTCGTGCTGACCCCGAACGACAAGTACTGGGGAACGAAGCCGAAGTACTCCAAGGTCGTCGTTCGCAACGTGCAGGCCAACGTGCAGCGGCTCAACGTGGTCAAGGGCGAGTCGCAGGTCGCGGTCGACCTCTCGCCCGAGCAGGCGAAGGGCCTCAACCAACTGCAGGTGGTCAACGGCGCCTCGCCGAACGTGTTCTTCCTGTTCTCGAACAACAACGCGGCGATCTCCAAGACCGCTTCGAACCCGAAGTTCCAGGAGGCCGTCCGGTACGGCGTCGACTACAAGGGCCTGGTCGACCTCGCGGGCCAGGGCGCGGTCCAGACGCCGGGCATCGTCCCGTCGATGTTCCTCGGCGCGCTGTCGAGCGGCGACGCGGTGACCCGTGACGTCGCCAAGGCCAAGGCGGCGCTGGCCGCGTCGGGCCTTTCCAACCCGACCGTGGCGCTGAGCTACCCGAGCGACGTCCAGGTCAACGGTCTCAACTTCGGCGACCTCGCGGCGCGGGTGCAGGCCAACCTCAAGGAGGTCGGCATCACCGTGAACCTGGCACCCGCGTCGGTGCAGACCGCGCTGGAGACCTACCGCGGCGGCAAGGAGGAGATGGGTCTGTGGCAGTGGGGTCCGGACTACCCCGACCCCAGCGACTACCTCAACTTCCTGCCGGGTCAGCTCGTGGGCCTGCGCGCCGGCTGGGCGAAGGGCGCCGACAGCGCGCTGGAGACGCTCGGCACCCAGGCCGCGTCGACCATCGACGACAGTCAGCGGGCCGGTCTGTACAAGCAGATCCAGCAGTCGATGAACAAGTCGGGGCCGATCATGCCGCTGATCCAGCCGGCACAGATCCTCGTCGGCGCGAAATCGGTGAAGAACCTGCAGTCCAACGCTCTCTGGCTGGTCAACGTCCGTGAGCTTGGCTAGTCCCACCGTCGCTTCCGCTGGAGCGGGCCGGCTACGTCCGGCCCGCTCCGGCAAGGGCGTGCTGCGGTTCCTCGCCCGGCGCATCGCGGCCGCCGCGCTGCTGTGCGTCGGGATCACGCTGGTCGCGTTCACCCTGACCCAGTTGGTCCCGGGCGACCCGGCCACCGCGAACCTCGGCCAGCGGGCCATCGGCGACCCCGCCGCGGTCGCCGCCTTCCGGGCCAAGTACGGCCTGGACAAGCCACTGCCGGTGCAATACCTGACCTATCTCGGCAACGTGGTGCGGGGCAACCTTGGCCTGTCCCAGCAGAGCCACCGGCCGGTGGCGCAGGACCTCGGCGAGTACGTGCCGGCAACGATAGAGCTCGCGCTCTTCGCGATCGTGCTCTCGCTGCTCATCGGCGTCGCCTTCGGCGTCCTCGCAGCCATCAACCGGGATCGCTGGCCCGACCAGGTGCTCCGGGTGGTGAGCCTCGGCGGCGTCTCGATGCCGACGTTCTGGGTCGCGCTCGTCGCGTTCTACCTGTTCTTCTTCAAGTTCGGCCTGCTGCCCGGCGGCGGCCGGATCGACCCCGGCATGAACGCCCCACCCCAGGCCACCGGCTTTTACACGATTGACGCGGCGCTCGCCGGCCAGTGGGACGTCTGGGGGTCGGCAGTACGCCACCTCGTGCTTCCCTCGCTCGTGCTCGCCGTCTACACCGTCGGCATGCTGATGCGCTTCACCCGCGCGTCCGTGCTGGAGATCCTCGGCAACGACTACGTGCGGGCGGCGCGGGCCAAGGGCCTGCCGGAGCGCGTCGTCATCCTGCGCCACGTGCTGCGTCCCGCACTGGTCGCGATCATCACCGTGGCCGGCGTCGCCTTCGGCAGCCTGCTGTCCGGTGCCGTCCTCGTCGAGAGCATCTTCTCCTGGCCGGGCCTGGGACAGTACGCGTACCGCAGCGCGGTCAACCTTGATCTGCCCGCCATCATGGGTGTCAGCATCGTCGTCGCGGCCGTCTACATCGTCATCAACCTGCTCGTCGACCTTCTCTACGGGGTCATCGACCCGAGGATCCGGCTGACGTGACCGCAACCGACCCGACACCGGCGGACCCGACACCGGCCGATCCGACACCGCGGGAGCCTGCCGTAAGCGCGCGCCGCGACCGGGCCGCCGCCCGGTCGCCGTGGCGGCAGCCGCTCGCGCTCGTGGGCGCCGCGCTCGTCGTCGCGTGGGTCCTCATCGCCGTCCTGGCGCCGCTGCTCGCGCCCCAGGGGCCGCTCGACCAGCTCGCGCCAAAGCTTTCGGCCCCGTCCGCGAGCCACCTCTTCGGCACCGACGAGCTGGGTCGCGACGTGCTGAGTCGGGTCATCTACGGCTCCCGGATCTCGCTACCGCTGGCGATCCTGCTCGTCGTGCTCGCCACGGTGCTCGGGGCAAGCGTCGGCGCTATCGCCGGCTTCTTCGGCGGCTGGATCGACGGCACGCTGATGCGACTGGCCGACCTGGTGTTCGCCTTCCCCGGCATCATCCTGGCCATGGCGGTGGCCGCGGCTCTCGGGCCACAGCTGCGCAACGCCGTGCTCGCCGTCGTCATAGTGTCCTGGCCCTCGTACGCGCGGCTGGTACGCGGCCTCGTGCTGTCCGCCCGGAACTCGGAGTACGTGGCGGCCAGCCGGCTGCTCGGATCGTCGGCGTTGCGGACGATGCTCGTCGACCTGCGGCCCAACATCGCCGGCCCGGTGCTCGTGATGGCCGCGCTCGACGTCGGCAACGCCGTTCTGCTGCTGTCAGGTCTGTCCTTCCTGGGGCTCGGCGCGCAGCCACCCACCGCTGAATGGGGCGCCATGGTCGCTGCCGGCGCGGCGAACTTCGACCGCTGGTGGGTGGGCGTCTTTCCGGGCCTGGCCATCCTCACCGTCGTGCTCGCGTTCAATTTCGTCGGCGACACCCTGCGCGACGCACTCGACCCGCGCACCGCGCGCGCTATCAGGGACTGACCATGGGCGCACTTCTGGAGGTCGAGAACCTCACCGTCTGGCTCGCCACCCGGCGCGGGCCGCAGAAGGCCGTCGACGGCGTCTCGTTCCACGTCGACGCCGGCGAGATCTTCGGCATCGCGGGCGAGAGCGGCAGCGGCAAGACGATGACCGCGATGGCGCTGCTCGGCCTGCTCCCGCACGCCGCCCGGACCAGC
Source organism: Dactylosporangium sp. (assembly GCA_025965915.1). Classification (GTDB taxonomy): domain Bacteria; phylum Actinomycetota; class Actinomycetes; order Mycobacteriales; family Micromonosporaceae; genus Planosporangium. The sequence goes on from JAOPWA010000021.1 coordinate 21,683, forward strand.
GGTCGGGCCGTGTTCGAGGGCCGCGACCTACTGTCGATGTCGCCAAAGGAGCTGCGCTCGGTGCGCGGCCGCCGCATCGCGATGGTGTCGCAGGACCCGTCGACCAGCCTGCACCCGATGCTCAACGTCGAAACCCAGCTGACCGAACACATGCGTCATCACCTCGGGCTGCGCAAGTCCGAAGCGCGCAGCCGCGCCATCGACCTGCTGGCCACGGTGCGCATCCCCGACCCGGAGCGGGCGCTGGCCGCGCACCCCGCGCAGTTCTCCGGCGGCATGCGCCAGCGCATCGCCATCGCGGTGGCGCTAGCCTGCGAGCCGCGCCTGCTGCTGGCCGACGAGCCCACGACCGCGCTCGACGTCACCGTGCAGGCGGGCATCCTGCGGCTGCTCGACCGGCTGCGCCGCGAGCAGGACCTCGCCGTCGTGGTCATCACCCACGATCTCGGCGTGATGTCCGCGGTGACCGACCGGATCTGTGTGATGTACGGCGGTCGGGTCGCCGAGGTCGGCCCGAGGCAGGGCGTTCTGAAAGAGCCCCGCCATCCGTACACCCGGGGCCTGCTCGACGCGCTGCCGCACCCGGAGGGCGGGGCGGCGACGCTCCGGCCGATTCCGGGCAGCCCGCCGCCACTGGGGGAGGTACCCGAGGGGTGCGCGTTCCACCCCCGCTGCGGGTTCGCCCTCCCGAGTTGCCGCATCGAACGCCCGGCGCCGGCCCTCGTCGGCGACGCGCACGAGTCGGCCTGCCCGCCGGACCCGCTGAAAGACCCCGACCCGCTGAAAGACCCGGACCCGCTGAAAGGCACCGCGTGAGCGCCCTACTGGAAGCGACCGGGCTCGCCGTCGAGTACCACCGGCGTGGCGCCCCGACGCTGCGGGCCGTCGATCGCGTCGACCTGCGTCTGGACCGTGGCGAGGTCCTCGGTCTGGTCGGCGAGTCCGGTTGCGGCAAGTCGACGCTGGGCCGCGCGGTGGTGGGGCTGCTGCCCGCCGCCGCGGGCGAGATCCGCTTCGACGGCCGTGCCGTAACCCCGCTGGGGCGGCGGAGGCGCCCGCGCGAGCTGCGCGGATTGCAGATGGTCTTCCAGGACCCGTACGCGTCGCTCAACCCGCGCCGACGGATCGGCGAGCAGATCGGCGACGGGTACGTCCTCGACGGGGTCGCCCGGTCCGAGGCCGCGCGCCGGGCCGGCGACCTGCTCGAGCGCGTCGGGTTGTCGGCGAACACGGCCAGCCGCTACCCGCACGAGTTCAGCGGTGGCCAGCGCCAGCGGATCGCTATCGCGAGGGCCCTCGCCACCGACCCGAGCTGCATCATCGCCGACGAGCCGATCAGCGCGCTGGACGCGTCGGCGCAGGCGTCCGTGGCCAACCTGCTCGTCGCGCTGGTGCGTGAACTCGACATGGGCATGGTGTTCATCTCGCATGACCTGTCGGTGGTACGGCAGATCGCCGATCGCACCGCCGTCATGTACCTCGGCCGCGTCGTCGAGGTGGGACCCACCCAGCAGATCTGGTCGGCGCCCGCCCACCCGTACACCCGGGCGCTGATCTCAGCGGTGCCGCGCGCCGACGGGGCCGGCGTGCTGCCGGTCGAGCTGCCCGGTGATGTGCCCGACCCGGCGCGGCCGCCGGCCGGTTGCCGGTTCCACCCGCGCTGCCCGCTCGTGCGACCGGAATGCGCTCGGCACGACCCGCCGCTCACCGTCCTGCGGGACGGCCGGTCGGCCGCGTGCGTGCTGCAGAGCCCCGGTGAGCCGGCGCGCCCGCTCGCGGAGCCGCACCCGGTATCGCCGTCGATGAAGGAGTGACCGTCATGTGGCTCGATGTCGCATCAGCTCTGACCGATCTGACGGAGCGGTTCTGGGCCTGGCGGCTCGCACGTGCCCCGCGCTCGCGCGATGACATCCCACGGGTGCTCCGGCCGGCCGGCTGGCGCCCGGTGTGGGACGCCGCTACCGTCGCCGACGACCTGCGCTTCGTGACTGATATCGAGCGCCAGTTGGGCACCATCGCACCCTCGGACGATCCCTCCGTGGAGGTGCCGCGGCGGCTGCTCGGCTCGGCGACCGCGCGGGTGCGCTGGGAACTCGAGGTCGTGCGGAGTTGGCAGCGCGATCCCTGGTTCTACCTGGACCAGACGGTCGGTCACGTCTTCGACGCACTGCTGTCACCGGATCCGTTCGACGCCGCTCGCAGTGCGGACATCGTCGAGCGGCTGCGGTGGATCCCCGCCACCCTTGACGTCGCGCGGGAAAACCTTGCGGACACCGCGACCCGCGAGTTCGCCGAGCTCGCGTTGCGCGACAGTGCCGACTCGCCCGAGCAGGTGCGGACCTCGATCAACCTACTCGCGCCGCTGCTCGATGGCGTTTGGCGGGACGCCGCCGTGTCAGCCGCTGCCGACGCCGCGCAGGCGCTCGCGGCGTGGCGCTCCTGGCTGACCGACCGGCTGCCGACATTTTCCCCGCATCGGCCGGTCGGCCGGGAGGCCTTCGGCTTCTTCCTCCATCGAGTCGCCCTGCTCCCGTACTCCACAGCGGAGATCCTCGCCCTCGGCGCGCAGGAACGGGACCGGGCCGAGGCGTCCGAACTGTTCGAGCGGGCCCGGTCCGGACCTCCGGCATGGCCGGCGCCGCCCGCGAATGCGCAGGAACAGTCCGATGTGGAGCGGGCGGCCGAGCTCGAGGTGCGCGCGTTCTACACCGACCGCAACCTGCTCTCGCAGCCGGCGACGCTCCGGCACTACCGCAACCTGCCGCTGCCGGCCTACCTTGCGCCGCTGCGCTGGCTCGGCGTCACCGACGACCTCACCGACGCCGACCGGCTCGACCGCGACAGCGTCAGCTACGTGCCGCCGCCGGGCCCGGACCTGCCGTACTTCTACCGGGCCAACGCGGCCGACCCCAGGGCCGGGATCATCCACGAGGGCGCGCACTACCAGCAGCTCGCGCGGACCTGGCGGCACCCCGATCCGGCGCACCGGCAGTTCTACGACTCGGTACCCAACGAGGGGATCGCGTTCTACAACGAGGAAATGGTGCTGCAGGCCGGCCTGTTCGACGATGCGCCGCTGACCCGCGCCATCGTCTACAACTTCATGCGGCTGCGGGCGATCCGGGTGGAGGTCGACGTCAAGCTCGCGCTCGGCGAGATCGACATCGACGGCGCCGCGCGGATGCTCCACGAACTCGTGCCCCTCGACCTCAAGACCGCCCGCGAGGAGGCCGCCTTCTTCGCGGCCACGCCCGGACAGGGCCTGTCGTACCAGGTCGGCAAGGTGCAGGTACTGCGCCTGCTGGCGGATGCGGCGCGGCGTGCTCGTGACGGCTTCGACCTGCGCGCCTTCCATGACGCGCTGTGGTCGGACGGCAACGTGCCGCTGGCCGTGCAGCGGCTGCAACTGCTGGGCGACGCCGGCGACCTCCTGCGGGCCGACTCGCTCGCTGCCGCCAGCGTCGACATGCGGGGCCTCGCCGATGATCTCCTCGTCGCCATCACGTGCGGCGACGTGGACCGCGTCGACCAACTCTACGCCGAAGACGTGCGGGTGTGGCACAACCACGACGGCATCGGACGGGACAAGGCGGAGAGCGTCGATGCCGTGCGCCGCATCGCCGAGCACTACGAGAATTTTCACGCCACCGACGTCCGCATCGATGTCCTACCGGACGGGTACGCGCAGCGCTGCGTGTTCCGTGGCCGAGAGCGGAGTACGGGCGCGGAGTTGGCGGTCGACGCGATGATGCGCGTCCAGGTGAGGAACGGGCGGGTCGTGAGGATCGAGGAGTACACGGATCCATCCCAGGGCACCAACCCGGAACCCGACACCGAACCCGTTGTTGACGGACCCCGGTCGGGCTATCGGTTCCGGGACGGTACCGGCTGGGAGGAGCGGGCCGGGTATTCGCGCGCAGCTCGGCAGGGCGACACCATCGCGGTGAGCGGCACCACTGCCCACGGCCCGGACGGCTCGACGCTGCATCCCGGAGACACCTACGCACAGACCGTCGAATGCCTGCGCCGGGCCGTGGCGGCGGTGGAGAAGCTGGGCGGCGCGCGGACGTCGGTGCTGCGCACCCGCCTGCTGCTCGCGCCGGCGGCGGACTGGCAGGAGGCGGCTCGCGCCCACGCGGAGGTGCTCGGCGACGTGGCGCCGGCGAACAGCACGTACGTCGTCGGCTCGTTGATCGGGCCGGATTTCCTGGTCGAGGTCGAGGTCGACGCGGAGGCGGTCAACCGATGACGTACTCGTTGCGGGTCAACAACGACCTTGACGTCGCCACCCTGGTCGATCTCGCGCAGCGCGCGGAGCGGCACGGCTTCGACCAGCTGTGGGTGTCCAACGACCTGTTCCTGCGCTCGGCGCCGGTGCTGCTCGGGGTGCTCGCGGCGAAGACGGAACGGATCAAGCTCGGCGTAGGGATCATGAACCCGTACTCCGTCCACGTCTCCGAGATCGTCATGATGGCGGCGACCATGCAGGAGGCGACCGGCGGCCGGTTCCTGCTCGGCCTGGCGGCCGGGTCCGCCGAGTTCCTCGCCTGGGCAGGGCTCGAGCGGCCGCGGCCGCTGGCGAAGACGGCGGAGACCATCAGGGTCGCGCGGACCATGCTGGGCGCGGGCGACGTCGACGGCAAGCTGCCGGAGTGGTGCGGGCCGCTGTCAGAGCTGCGGTTTCCGCTGGCGGAACGGGTGCCGGTCTACGTCGGCGGCATGAGCCCCAAGATGTTGGAGATGGCGGGCCGCCTGGCCGACGGCGTGCTGCCGCTGCTGTACCCGCCGGAGCATTTCGCGGAGGCGCGGGCGCAGGTGCTGCGCGGCGTTTCCGAAGCCGGACGTTCATCGTCCGATGTAGACATCCCGGCCTGCTTCTGGGTTTCGGTCGCCGACGACGCCAGTGCCGCCTGCCACGCACTGGCCACCAAGATCGCCTACTACGGGCCGTCCTTCGCGCCGTACCTGCTGGCCCGGGCCGGTCTCGGGGTCGAGGAGTTCGGCCCGGTAACGGCCGTCCTGGAGAGCGAGGGACTCGACGCCGCCGCGAGGCTGATCGACGAGAGGATGCTGGCGCTGGGGATCGCGGGCAGCGTGGCGCAGGTGGTCGAGCGGTGCCAGTCACTGCGGGCGATGGGGGCGACGCATCTTTCGTTCGGCCCACCGTTGGGCCCGGATGTGCGGGAGGCTGTCGACGTGCTCGGGACCCAGGTATTGCCGGCTCTCGCCACAGCGGAGGAGTGACGTCCCGCACGCCCGGACTGCTGTCCTTGCCCGAACGCGCCGGCGTGAGGCTGTGAGCCCGCGGCAGCGCCACGTCCCCCTGCCGCGACCCTACTGTTGCTGGAGTACAGACAGCACGTTTCGGGCGGGGTCGGTGAACCACGCGATCAGGGGGCCGCCGCGACGGAAGATGCCCTTCTCGTCCGTCCCCATGTCAGCTCGGCTGTGTTTTCCGGGATTCCGGCGAACCCGAGGGGTGGCGAGACGTCGGCGCCGTCGCAGGTGAATGGTTGAGGAATTTCATCGCCGTCGCTGAATGCGGGACTCGACACGACGATCGTCAACGGTGCCTCCCGACTCCGTCAAGGCGCTAGCGAGGTTCTCAATCAGCTTTGGCCACCACGCCTGTCAGCTCTCGGGCCTCATCGATGATCTGCGTGACGTTCGGGATCACCGCCTGTTCCAATGGCTCGGAGAAGGGGATCGGCACGTCGGGTACGGCCAGACGCCGGATCGGGGCCGTGAGCCTGTCGAAGGTACCGGCTTGGATACGGAAGGCGAGTTCGCCGGTCGTGCCGAAGCTCCGGTAGTCCTCGTCGACCAGCAGCACGCGGCCGGTCTTGCGGGCCGAGGCGACAAGCGTGTCGGCGTCGAGCGGTACCAGGGTGCGGACGTCGATGACTTCGGCCGAGATCCCGTCATCGGCCAGGCGTGCGGCCGCCTCGAGGCTACGTCGAACCATCAACGCCGTGGCGATGATGGTCAGGTCGGTTCCTTCGCGGCGGACCACGGCTAGACCAAACGGGATGGAATAGGGGTCTGTCGGTACGTCCTCCTCTTCGCCCTCGAACGGGACGCCGGGCTGACCGGTCAACAGCTTGTGACCGAAGATGACGACCGGGTTGGGGTCGGCCAGAGCCGTCGTGGTGAGTCCTTTGGCGTCGTATGCGGTGGAGGGCACGACCACCTTGATGCCGGGGACGTGGGCGAAGATCCCGTAAAGCAGCTCCGAGTGTTGGCCGGCGTCGCCGTAGCCACCGCCGACGGCGGTCACCACGGTCACCGGCATCCGGAACTGACCGCCTGACATGTAGTGGTTCTTGGCCATGTGGTTGTAGATCTGGTCGAAGCAGGTGCCGAGGAAGTCGACGAACATCAGCGATACCACCGGGCGCATGCCGGTCGCGGCGGCACCGACCGCCATGCCCATGAAGGTCTGCTCGGCGATCGGGGTGTCGATCACCCGTCTCCGGCCGTACTTTTCCTGCAGCCCGGCGGTGAAGCCGAAGACGGCGCCCCAGTAGGTCACATCCTCGCCCAGCACCACCACGTTCGCGTTGTTGGCCATCTCCTGGTCGATGGCTTCCGAGATCGCGGGCGCGATCCCTCTGATCATCCTCATGCGAACACCCCCGTCAGCGCCTCAACCGGATTAGGTAGGGGGCTCTTCTCGGCGAAGGTGACCGCCTGCACCGCCTCGGCTGCTGCGGCTCGGCGCAATTCGGTCAGGATCGCGTCGTCGGCCCAGCCGAGCCGCTGCAGCCGTCCTGCCAGGCGGGGAATCGGATCCAGACGCTCCCAGAGTTCCACCTCTTCGCGGGTCCGGTAGCCCCCGGGATCACCCTCGAAGTGCCCGCGGTAGCGGTAACAGACCGCCTCGATCACGGTAGGCCCGTAACCGTCACGGGCGCGGTTGATGGCGCTCTCGGCCGCGGCGTGGACATCGATCACATCCATACCGTCGACCAGGTATGCCGGGATGTTGTGAACCTGAGCCCGCGGATAGTGGTGGTTCACGGCCTGTGCGGCCCACTTCGGTGTCGAATCCGCGTACAGGTTGTCTTCGATCACGATCACGAGTGGCAGTTGCCAGAGGGAAGCCGTGTTGAGCGTTTCGGAGAACGTGCCGTGGTTGGCGGCTCCCTCACCGGAGAAGGCGACCGCCACGTTTCGTTCTTCGCGGTACTGGAAGCTGAACGCGGCGCCGGCCGCCTGAGGGTAGGAAGCGCCGACGATTCCGCTGTTGAGGAAGCGCTTGTTCTGGGCGAACAGGTGCATCTCGCCGCCCTTGCCCCGGCACAGCCCGGTGACCTTGCCGAACATCTCGGCGGCCAGGCGTCCGGGATCGACGCCTTTGGCGAGCGCGTGGTGGTGCGCGCGATGCGTGCTGACGACGACGTCGGCGTCGGTGAGCAGCGTGCACACCCCGACGGCGACCGCCTCCTGGCCCACCGCGAGATGCATTTCACCGCGAATCGGCCCGGCCGCCATGTTGAAGTCGGGTGTCTTGCCGGCCCAGTACCGGTCACGGATCGCTTCTTCGAAGACGCGGATCATGCACATCTGCCGGTAGGCGTCCAGCAGCGCTTCCCGATCGAGCCCGGCCTGCGCGATCCAGCCTGGCAGGTCGGTATCGCTCGGCTCCGGTCTCCACATCCGGCATCTCCTCTCCCGCCTGCTGGTGGCCAGAGAGCTTCAGTGATCACACCGACATACTCGACACCATTTCCCGCCGCTACCCGGCGCGCCGACCCCGAAACAAGATCCGGCCGTTCGCAGGCGTGGTCCGGGAATCCGACAAATCCTGGCTGCCCCCATCAGTTGGAGGCCGGCTCGCTCAGCGGAAGCCTGACCTGGAAGCGGGTGTCGCCCGGGTTGGAGACCAGGCCGATGGCACCGCCGTGCCGGTTGACCACGATCCGGTACGAGATGTCGAGGCCCAATCCTGTCCCCTCACCCACCGGTTTCGTGGTGAAGAACGGTTCGAAGACCCGTTGGCGCAGCTCCGGCGGGACACCCGGACCCGTGTCGCAGACCTCGACGAGGACCTGGTCACCGTCCCGGCTGGTACGCAGCGTCAGCGTGCCCGACCCGTTCATGGCTCGCACCGCATTGTCGACGAGGTTGGTCCAGACCTGGTTGAGCTCGCCCGGATGGGCCGGGATCTGGGGCAACGTACGGTCGAAGTCCTTGACCACCCGGATACCGTCACCCATCTTGTGAGCGAGCATGGCCAGGGTGCTCTTCAACCCGTCGTGCACGTCGATCCACTGGTGGGAGGCCCGGTCGAGCTGGGAGTACTGCTTAGCCGCGGCGACCAGCGACGAAATCCGGTTGCCGGCGTCCTCGATGTCGGTCAGCAGTTGCTCGGTCTCCAGGGCGTACCCGATCCAGTGCAGCGCCTGGTCGAGCAGGTCGGGTGCCACACTGCGGGCGATCTCGCCGAGGCAGTCGACGTCGAGGCCGCCCGAGGCCAACAGGGGCGCCAGGTCCCAGCCGGCAGTGACGCCGTGCTCGTCCATCCAGTCGCCCAACTCGTCTTCGCGGTCGCTGGCCTGCATGGGGGTCAGCTCGGGCACCTTCGCGGCGTGCTCGATGATCGGCTCCGCCAACTGGGTTAAGGCGCGCAACTGCTCGGACGGGATGCGGCCGTCGGCGAGCATGCCCAGCTTGTGCCGCATGCCCGCGACCCGCTCGCGCAGGGCCGCGGTTGCGCGGACCGTGGCGGCCGCCGGGTTGTTGAGTTCGTGCATCAGACCGGAGGTGAGCGAGCCGAGCGCGGCGAGGCGCTGGCGCTCGCCGACCAGGGCCTGATTGGTGCGCATGCCGAAGAAGAGTCCTTCGAGCAGGTGCATCGCCATCGGGAACCACTCGCGGATCATCGTCCCGAAGTCCTCGGCCGGCAGGACGAAGAACGTGCAGTCGCTGATGGCCCGCATGGAGGCGCTATAGGTGCGGACCGCGGCCGGCTCGTTGCGCAGGTAGGCCTGGGTCGCGCCCATGTAGACACCGCGTTGATCGGTGCGGACGGTCTCCACGTCGTCCTGTTGCACCCGCCGGGACAGCGCCAGCGTGCCGGACAGGAGCACGACGAAGATCTCGGCCGGGTCGCCCTCGGTGAACACCGTGGCGCCGGCGGGAAAGGTGCGTTCGCTCCCGTGCGCGGCGAGCCAGTCAAGCTGCTCGTCGGTCAAGGCCTCGAACAGGAACAGCGTTTTCAGCTCGGCCGGCGTCACTGAACCTCCAGCTGTTCGCGACTGCGGGGCTCGCTTCGCTCGCTCCTCGCGTTCACTGTGCCTCCAGGTACTTGTGTACGAGCGTTACCGCCATCGCCCCCTCGCCGACGGCCGACGCCACCCGCTTGACGGAGTTGGCCCGCACGTCGCCGGCGGCGAAGATGCCGGGGACGCTGGACTCGAGGTAGAACGGGTCGCGGTCACGATCCCAGCCGGCCGGCCGCTGGCCGCCGACCAGCAGGTCGGGCCCGGTGCAGACGAAGCCCCGGGAGTCGCGGCGCACGGCGCCGCCGAGCCACTCGGTGCGCGGCTCGGCGCCGATGAACACGAACAGGTGCTCACAGGGCAGGGTGACGGCGGTGCCCTCGTTGCTGTCGCGGACCGTGACAGCCTCCAGGTGCTCGTCGCCGTGCGCCTCGATCACCTCGCAGCGGGTCCGTACCACGATGTTGTCGATCGCAGCGAGCTGCTGGATCAGGTAGTAGGACATCGACCGCTCCAGCGAGTCCCCGCGTACCAGAATGGTGACCCTGTGGGCGTACCGGGAGAAGAAGAGCGCCGCCTGGCCGGCGGAGTTGGCCCCGCCCACGATGTAGACATGGGTGCCCGCGCACAACGGCCCTTCGGTGGCGGCGGAGCCGTAGTAGACGCCTCGCCCGGTCAACTCGGCCGCCCCGGAGGCGACGAGAGGTCGGTAGGACACCCCGGTCGCGATGATCACTGTGTGCGCGGACAGTTCGTCTCCGTCGCTGAAGCGCACCACCCGGGCCGACCCGCGGGCCTCCAGACCCACCACATCGCGGGTGGTGAGCACCTCAGCCTCGAACTTGCCGGCCTGCCGGCGCGCCCGCTCGGTGAGCTGCGCGCCGGACACCCCGTCCGGGAAGCCCAGGTAGTTTTCGATGCGGGAGCTCTGGCCGGCCTGCCCGCCGATGGCCCGGCGCTCGACCAGCACCGTGCGCAAGCCCTCCGAGGCGCCGTAGACCGCCGCGCCGAGGCCGGCCGGGCCGCCACCGATGATGATCAAGTCATAGAAACCGCGTACCGGCGCGGTGGACAGCCCGACGACGCCGGCGACCTCGGCGGTGGTTGGTGCGGTGAGCGCCTGCCCGGCAGGGGTCACGACGAGCGGTATCGCCTCCGGGCCCGCCCCCGCTGCCCTCAGCAGCCGGCGCCCCTCCGGCTCATCGGCGGCGAACCACCGGTAGGGCACCAGGTTGCTGGCCAGAAAATCGCGGATCTTGTACGACGGGGAGCTCCACCGGTGCCCGACGACCTTGACCTCATCGACCTCCCGGTCACCGGCCGCCTGCCACGCCTCCAACAGGGCATCCACCACCGGGTAGAACTTCTCCTCGGGCGGGTCCCACGGCTTGAGCAGATAGTGGTCGACGTCCACGACGTTGATGGCCTGGATCGCAGCGTCGGTGTCGGCGTACGCGGTCAGCAGCGCCCGCCGGGCGCGCGGGAACAGGTCCATCGCCTGCTCCAGGAAGTCGACGCCGCTCATCTGCGGCATCCGGTAGTCGGCCAGCATGACCGCCACCCGCCCGCCGCGCAGCTTGATCTCGCGGAGCGCGTCGAGGGCCTCGGCGCCCGAGGACGCGCGGACGACCTGGTAGTCCTGCCCGTACCGACGACGCAGGTCACGCGCGACGGCCCGGGACACCGCCTGATCATCATCGACGGTAAGCATCGCAGGGCGGCTCACGTCATCGCCTCACTTCGGTCGATCATGCGTTCGACCCGCATCACGCCCATTATCCGCCCGCTCACACGATCCCTCTCGGGCCGGCGGGGTGCCAGTCATCCCGCTAACGGTCGGACACGTTCAGCGCGCTACCGCGGCCCCCACTTGGGCCGCGCTCACAGCGGCCCCCACTCGGGCCGGTACCCGTCCCTGTCGCGATACCCGGCCGCCAGCGCCGCGACGGCATCGCGGTACGAGACCGCCCGTCCATCCAGCTTGGCCGCGTCGATCAGGTCGAGCGGCTTCGGTGTGATGCCCGCATCGGACAGCGACCCGATTCGGGCGTTGGCCTCATCGGCAAGCCGGTTCCACTTCACGCACTCGTCGAGGATGCGCCGCTTCGCCTCGATGTCGTGGAGTTCGTGCGCCGGGCTGTGGCGGACGATGTGCTCGGCGTCGTGGGCCGAGCCGTCCGGGTCGGTGAACGTGTCTGCGATGACGATCGCCTGCACGTTGCTGATCCGCTGCGGATAGCCGCGCTGCCAGTACCACGGGCCCTTCGTCGCCGCAACGCCAGCCATCTCGTCGGCGTCGAGTTGGGCACGTAGCCAGGCCACCATCTCGTCGGTACTCATCGCTGCTCCACTCCCTCGAGCGCCGCCCAGCCCCGCCGCCCAGCCGCGTCGCCTACTGGCGCGTGGCGGCCGGAATTCCGGCACCGACGACGCCGCGTGTGATGTCTGCGGGCGTCACGTGAAGTGCCGGGTTGCCGAACCCTTCGTGGATGTCGGCGCGGTGGGGCGGTCGAGGACGACAACCGCGGTTCCCGGCGCGATTTCCTGCAAGAGCAACTGCTGGGCTGTCTTCGTCAGGCGAATGCACCCGTCGCTGTCGTCTTTGCCGAGAGTCAGGTCGTTGTACCAGGTGTGCAGTCCGATGTGGGCACCACGCAGGCCGGTCGGAATGGAACCCGGGTCGTCGGGCACGGCGCCCAGGGCGAACACGTCGGTGCCGGCGTACACCGTCCCGGGCAGCGTTGAGCGCCCGAGGACGAACGTGCGGCCGAGTGGCGTCGGTGTCTGCGGGCTGCCCAGAGTCACAGGCCAGGACCGTACGGGGACGCCGTCGCGGTGCCAGCTGAGCTCATGGGTGCCGCGGTAGACCACGAGTTGGTCCCGCAACGGCACCGTCGTCCAGCCGTCGCCGGGCGGTATCCAGGCCATCGTCCGGTTAGCTGATGGAAGCAGGACGGCCGTCCAGCCCGAGTTGCGCTCCACGACCGGCATCGTCACCGGGACGCCGCTGATGGTTGGCGCGAGGAACGCCCGGGGCTGCCCACCTGGCGCGTCGTACGCGGCGATCCTGCGGGTCGGGTGCACGCCTTCGTCCAGGCGGGCGGTCGAGAGGGAGTCGGGATCCGGCGGAAACCCGGCGGGAGCCGGACCGTAGGTAACGACGGGCAGGTCGGCAGCGGGTGCGGCGGCCGGAGGGATGGTCTCAGCCGACGGCGACGCGAGCGACGGTTGGAGGGATGGGGGCGGCGGCGGTGCGGAAATTCTCGATGGGCGATGTGAGCATCCGACGCAGCCGACCAGCGCCGCTAGTCCCAGGCAGGTGGCCTGCTTCAGCGACCAGGCCGAGGTTCGTTGACGACGTCGGTGGAGGAGTAGCACCATCGCAGATTAGCCGCCATGACGTAGGTATGCAGGGGCGTGCCATCGCCATAGGGCGATGAATGAGACGGCGGAACTCTCGAACTCTGGATCTGTGCCAAGCCAAGGCGGGATCGGCAGGGGGAGATGGCGTCGAACCCGCCGGGACCAGCCGGACGCCAGCCGAGCGACACTGATTGATCAGCGCAAATTGATCAGCACAAACGCGAGGAGGTGCAGGTCAGCGGTCCCGGTAGGT
>JAOPWA010000054.1 GCA_025965915.1 Dactylosporangium sp.
CGCCAACGGCACGTCGGTGCTCACCGTCCAGTACCAGCGCACCGCGGCCGGCGTCAGCCAGCTACGGGTGGGCGCACAAACCTCGACGGGCTGGAAGTACTCCGCCTGGACGACGATCGCGACGACAGCGGTCACCGTCAAGGTCGACTGGACGGCGGCGACCTCGGGCGCGGCGACCCTGTCGGTGAACGGTACCGCCATCGGTACGGCTGCCGGCAACACGTCGGCGTACCGGATCGAGTCCGCCGCGCTCGGCATGGTCGTAGCCACTGGCACCGGTGCGGTAGCCGGTACCGCGGCGATCGACAACTACACCTCCAACCGCTGATCCGTTCGAGCTGACCGACGTGGGGGCCGGTGCTCCGGCCCCCACGTCGACCGAAGAGGAGATCCGATGACCCTCGTGACCCACTGGTCCCCGGTGATCCGGCGGCAGGCCGGCCGGATCATGATCGTGCTGCTCGCCCTCGGCTTCATCGCCGCGGTCGGGTGGCGCTTCGCAGGCACCGCCAACGCCAAGGGCGGCTACGCCGTGCCGCAGGACGGCAAGATGGAAGGCCAGCTCGGCATACGCATCACCCAGGCGGCCCTGGTCGCCGACGGCGGCCTCGTCGAGATCCGTTACACGGTGCTCGACACCCAGCGCGCGTCGGCTTTCCAGAACGACGTGAAGCACCCGCCGCTGCTCAAGAACGAGAAGAACGGCAAGACCGCCTGGCGGGCGGCTCTCATGAAGCAGGGCCACGAGCTGCGGCCCGGACAGACCTACTACGTCCTCTACCTCAACAACAAGAACGCGATCAAGCGCGGCGACAAGATCGAGATCTCGACCGGGTCTCGCAAGCTCGCCCACGTGCCGGTGCGATGACCATGCGGCGGCTTGTCTACGGCTGGTTCGTGGCCGTCATCATCGGTGCGCTCGTGCCGCTGGTGATGACGCCCACGGCGGCGAGCGCGCACGCATACCTGGCCCGCAGCGCACCCAGCGACGGGGCGGTGCTCGAGCACGCCCCGGAGCTGCTGACGCTCAGCTTCACCGAGCGGGTGGAGATGTCGGCGACCCACGTCGACATCGTCGACGGCGACGGCCGGCGCTACGCCCCCACCTCCGTCACGCTGCGGCAAGGTTCCGACGGAGGTGCCGCCCTGGCCAGCGGTACCGAGACGGCGGTCGACGTCGTCGTCGGTCTGCCGAAGTTGCCGGCGAACGTGTACCACGTGACGTGGAGCACGCTGTCCAGCGACGACCTGCATACCACCAGCGGAAACCTCGTCATCGGCGTACAGCGGTCGGTACCCACGGCGGGTCGGGCCGCCGGCCCCGGGGGTCCGGTGCCGCTGGAGACGACGCTGCGCGGGCTGGGCCTGCTCGGCCTGTCGGTGCTCCTCGGCGGCGCGGCTCTCGCACTGCTGATCGCCGGTCGCCTGCCCGATCTGCGCCGTCGGCTGCTCGACGTCGCGGCCACCGGCGGAGCCCTCGCCCTGATCAGCACACCCGGTCAGCTGATCGCCCAGGTGTACGCGGGCACCGGCGGCACCGGCGGGCTGCTCGCCCGAGAGGCGGTCAGCGGCCGGTGGCTCGCACGCGAGTTCGGGCTGCTCGCGTTGACGGCGGCGGTGTTCTGGGCACGGGCCGGACTGCGGTCAGGTGAGCGGGCAACGGCCACGCCGGCCGGTGCGGCGATCGTCCTCGGCGGTGCCGGGGCGGTGATGGCCGCCGCGGGTACCGCCCTGCTGGGCCACCGGGCCGGCGGGGTCATCCTCGTCGCGACGTCGGTGCACGTGCTCGCCGCTGGCGCGTGGGCCGGCGGTGTGCTCGCCGCCGCGCTCGCGTTCGTGCCCGTACTGAGGTCTGGATCAGAACGCGGTGCCCAGGTGGTGGCGCTGCTGCGCGCGTTCGCGGCGCTCGCCGTCGGGGCGGTCGTATCGCTGGCCGTCACCGGGCTGCTGATGACCGGCGCTCAGGTGGCGAGCGTGGACGCGCTGCTGACCACGCCGTACGGGCTGCTGTTGCTGGCCAAGGTCGCCGCGATCGGGGTGGCCGGCCTGCTGGGTCTGCGGACGGCCCGGCGGTTGCGCGGCGGCGACGGCGCCGTACCCGTCCGAGGTCTGATCGCCGAGGCGACCGCGCTCGTCGCCGTGCTCGGGCTCGCCGGGGCGCTCGCCTCGGCCGGCCCGGCCCGCGGTCCGCGCTTCGAGACGGGCACCGCAGTGAAGATCACGCCGCAGGTCAGCGGCCAGGCAGCCGATCTGGTCGACACGGTGGCTATCCGGCCGAACGTGCCCGGCCGCAACGTCGTCACCATCACGGTCGCCGATACGCGTCGGCCCGCGCTCGCGCCGATCGGCGGGGTGTCGGTGATCCTGCGGGCACCTGACGGCACCCAGACAGTGCACCCCGTCACCCGGACAACGGATGGTTCGTGGGCTCTATCGACCGACGACATCCGTGTCGCCGGGGCCTGGAAGGTCTCCGTCACGGTTCTGCGCAACGGGCTGCCCCCGGTCACCGACGCCCACGACTGGGGAGTGGCGGGAGCACGGGCCGGTGCGGACACCGTCGTCTCGTCGGCGCCGTTGAAGCCGGTCGTAACGGTGCTCGCCGTCGTGATCGCGGTCGGGTCCGTGGTCGGCGCCGCGCTGTGGTATCGCCGACGCCGCACGGCCGGAGGTCGTGTCGCCGGAGGTCGGGTGGCCGGAGGTCGGGTGGCCGGAGTCTCCGCCCCTCCGGCAGTGGAGGCCGCCGAACCTGCAACAGGAACCGAGCCGGTCGAGTTGGTGGCTACAGGAACAGGTCGGGACAGCTAGCCACATCGAGCGGTCACTCCGACACCGGATGAAGACGTCATTGGTGTCGGGGTGACCGCGGGCGCAGCCGCGGCTGCGCCTTAACCCAACGTTGAGCTTGCCGAAGGTACGCCCTATCCCCGGTCGGGAGATTGTTCTTCCTGTACGACGGACCCACCTAGGGAGAACAGATGCGGACCCGACTCACCATCGCCACGATTTCCATCGCCGTCACGACCGGCCTCGCCGTCGCCGGCGGCGTGGCCCTCGCCAGTGAGAGCGGCAGCCACGGCCGGGACAACCCGTCCCCGTCGGTCTCGACCGGTGCCGGTGTTGACGACCGGGGCGGGCTGCGAAACGGTAGCGACGACCCGGCGGGCCACAACGCCAACGATGACAAGGGTGGACAGCGCGCCGCCGGTGTCAGCGACGACCCGGCCGGTCACGACGCCAACGATGACAAGGGTGGCCAGCGCGCCGCCGGTGTCAGCGACGACCCGGCGGGCCACGACGCCAACGATGACAAGGGTGGCCAGCGCGCCGCCGGTGTCAGCGACGACCCGGCGGGCAATGACGCCAACGATGACAAGGGTGGCCAGCGT
>JAOPWA010000059.1 GCA_025965915.1 Dactylosporangium sp.
GTGGCGAGGTGGAGTCGGTGACAGAGGTTGAGCCGTTGACGGCCCGGCCGACGGATCTGTCGCCGCTGGTGTCCGCCGCGCAGAGCGGTGACGAGGAGGCGTTTCGTAGCCTGTACCGGGCGGTTCAGCCCGGCCTGCTGCGCTACCTGCGTGCGCTGGTGGGTGATGACGCCGAGGACGTGGCGTCCGAGAGCTGGCTGCAGATCGCCCGGGACCTGCGTTCCTTCCGCGGTAAGGAAGGATTTCGGGCCTGGGCGGCCACGATCGGCCGTAACCGCGCCATGGACCATCTGCGCCACCGGCGCCGCCGACCCGCAGTGAGTACCCCGATCGAACAACTGGTGGAGTTGCCCGGCGGCGGGGACACCGCCGAGAGCGCCTCGGAGTTGATCTCGACGGACGCCGCGCTGGCACTGATCCGTTCGCTGCCACCCGACCAGGCCGAGGCGGTGCTGCTGCGGGTCGTGGTCGGCCTCGACGCCGAAACGGCCGGAAAGGTGCTGGGCAAACGGGCCGGCGCGGTCCGGACCGCCTCCTACCGGGGCCTACGCCGGCTCGCCCAACGCCTCGACCAGCTCACGCCGCGTGACCAGTACTACGACGTGGGTGCGACAAGCGTGGGTGTGACAGATATGAGCGCCCCGACGCCGACAGGGACGAGATGAGCACCCACAACCCCCGCCGGATCGACCGCCGCACCGCCGAGCATCTGCTCGGACAGGCGCCGATGGGCTTACGTAACGCTCACCCACCACTGGCGGCCCTGCTGACCGCGGCGGCCGTACCCGGTCGCGCGGGCGAACTGGCCCGCGAACAGGCCAGCGTAGCGGCGTTCCGGACGGCCCACCTGCACCCCGCCCCTCAACCCCGGAGACTTTCCGTGCTCAAAGCCGTAGTGATGAAAGTACTGACAGTCAAGGCCCTCGCGGTCCTCGGCGTCGCCGCCGGCGGCGGAGTGGCTCTGGCGGCCAGCACCGGCACCCTGCCCAACCCTCTGGCGCAGCCCGCTCGGGTCACCTCCCTGGGTCTGTCCACGGCACCTGCCCAGGCGGAGCAGTCGCGCGAAGCGCACAACCCCGGCAGTACCGAAGCATCCAAAAACGCCAAGGACGCCAAGGACTCCGATGTCTCCAAGGCCCCCTCACCGTCGCTGGTCGGGCTATGCCACGCCTACAGCGCCGGCAACAAGACCGAACACGGCAAGGCCCTCGACAACCCGGCGTTCACCGCCCTGACCGCCACCGCCGGCGGCAAGGACAAGGTCGACATGTTCTGCCAGGCCCTCCTCGCCGCACCCGCACCGCCCAACAGCAACGCCCAGCCCAGCGGGAAACCCGACAAGGCCCACACCACCGGCGCCGCCGACAACGGCGCCAATTCCCAGCGCAACCCCCAAGCGCTGGCCATAGACCCGAACGAACGGCACCCCTGACCGTGCGTTCGGACCGGCTCACCCACCCTGCAGAGCCGGACCACCGCTGGGGGAGGGCACTCCTCGCGCCCTCCCCCAGCGTCTTTCACCCCGACAGGGACCCACGCAAGACAAGGAGGGCCGGATGGGCACCGAGAGCCAAACTCTGAATCCACCACGATTCGTACTCACCACGGCCGTGATCGGCGACACCGCGGTCAGGCTGACCGTAGGCGGCGAACTCGACATCGCAACAGTCAGCAAGTTCGAGACCGTGCTACACGGCATCCTGACAACCCTTGGCCTCACCCGGCTCGTGCTCGACTTCGCCCAACTGACGTTTCTCGACGCCCGCAGCATCACAGCGCTGCACATCGCCCGCCACACAGCCCAGCGGCACGGCATCGCTCTCACCGTCACCAACTGCCGCGACATCGTGCGACGCACCCTCGAAATCACCGATCTGTACGGGCACCTGACCCAAAACGACGCGGACACCCCACACGTCGCCAGCCCCGGATACGCCACCGTAAGCCGCCGCCGGCTGGCCGTCGGCTACGTCCGCAGCGGCACCCGATACTAGGACCCGGGTTCGTCGTGTCCGCCGAGCCCACAACGCAACAGCACCACCAATCTCGCGGTGGGTGGCCCGATCGGCGGAGCCGACGCCGGACGGCCCATCGGGTCACCCCAAGGATTTCGGCTTGCGGGCGCTGGTGGGGCGAAGCGTGCCGTCGTCGATGTCGTTGAGTACGGCCGTGAGGCCCACGCGGAGCATCTTCTTCCGGACGGGGCCTAGCGCTAGCTTGGCGAGGAGGAACCCACCAATGCCGGTGAAGCCCGTGTGCTCGTACGTGAAGCGCGTGCCACCTGCGTGCGGTTCGAGCCGGTAGGTGACGTATGTCGTGTCGCCGTTCTCGTCGCCGACCCACGAGTAGCGCAGCAGGGATGGTTCGCGTGCCTCGAGCACCTCGCAGTCGACGATCCCGCGCCAGCCTGGCTGCGGCTTTGCGACGAACTGGAACCGGGTCCCGACCGTGGTCGAGAAACCCTCGGGTCGCCCCCCTTGGCCCGTCGAGGTCCACAGCGGGATGAGCGCCGGGTCGGTCACGGCACGCCAGATCTTCGCGGGGGGATGCGGGTAGTCACGCACGATGCGGATGTCGCTCATGGGACTCCTCGGGTTTTGGGGACAGGATTGACTGCGTTGCAGCCGCTAGAAAATTACAGTAACAGAATTTATGTGAGGGACTGGACTATGCTGACGGGGTGAGCAGGCGCACGGTGGACTGGACGGCGCTGCGCACCCCGGGGACCGGCGCGCCGGAGGCCGAAGGGTTGCGGGAACGCAAAAAGCGCCTGATGCGCCAGCAACTGTCGGACACGGCGACTGCGATGTTCATGGAGCGGGGCTTCGACGCCGTGCGCGTGGCGGAGGTCGCCGAGGCATGCGGGGTGTCACAGAAGACGGTCTTCAACTACTTCCCCACCAAGGAGTCCCTGGTTCTGGACCGCTTGGACGCCACGATGGCCTCGATGCGGACCGGCTTGGCCGAGCCCGGGGTCTCGCCGGTCGAGGCGGCGCTGCGGATCCTGGACCGTGAACTGGGCGGTATGACGTCCTGGCTGGCCACCCAGGACGACCCGGTCGAGGCCAGCGCCATGATCCAGCGCTTCGGCACCCTGATCCGGGCCACACCCTCATTACGGGCCCACCAGAGCGACATGATGGACCAGTTCGTCGCCGTGGCCGCCGCGATCCTGGCCGAGCGGGCCGGGATGAGCGCGGACGACCCGGAGCCGCAGATCGCGGCCACCGCACTGCTCGGCCTCTGGCGCATCCAGTTCCAGGGCCTGCGAAAATACCTGGACGGCACCCGCACACCTGCGCAGGTCCACCAGGCAGTGAGCGCCGACGTCCACCGCGCAGCCCAGCTCATCGACACCGGACTGAGCTCGTTCGCGGCTGTCACGCCCGGTACGGACGGACAACAGGACACCCCGGCCACCGCCGACGCTGCGGACGCCTAACCACGGACGCAACCAAGAGCAAGCACATGGTGCTGGCGACCGACTTCTTCTGATCGGGGACGCGCTGGGCGAGCCGGTACGGTACGTCGAGCGGATCCTCGGCCGCCCGCCCCGCACCTTCGCCCAGTGGGCGGCGCGCAACATCGCAGCCTTCAAATAACCCGTCTGGAGATGAACGCGATGCCGTTACCTGCGGGGTTCCAAAATCCGTCACCACCCGGCACCCGCCACCGGTCACCAGTCACCGGCATCTGGACGCCCTCGCAGACGTTGACTACACCGCAGCGGGCCGCTTGCGCAGAAGGGCTCACTGTCCAACGTTACGGGTCGCGGGACGCTCAGTTCGGCAGCGCGCTCTCGACCGCCGCGATCAGCT
>JAOPWA010000013.1 GCA_025965915.1 Dactylosporangium sp.
CGGTGTCGGCGGCGTTGTACCTGCGCGAAGTTCATTTTCACCCCATTCACGGTGCTGACCTGCGCATGTATCGGGCCGCCGCCCAGGCGCTCCGCGACGGCGAGCCGATCTACGGCGTTCGGTTTGACGACCTGCCGTTCACCTCCCCGCCAGTGACGGCCGTCGTGATGCTGCCGACGACGTTCTACAGTCACGCCGCGATGACCGCTGCCATGCTGGTGTTTGGCCTGGTCGGAACGTTCCTCGCGCTGCTGTGTACTACCCGGGTGCTCGGTCAGAGTGGATTGGCCGGGCGCATCGGCCTCGCTGCGGCGGTGACCGCGTTGATGCTGTGGACCGAGCCGTTCCAGACCACCTTCCTCGACGGTCAGCTCAACGTCGCGATGCTCCTCCTTGTCCTCGCGGACCTCGCGCAGTCCGACCGCAACCGGTTCAAGGGCGCCGGAGTCGGGGTGGCGGCGGCCCTGAAGCTGGTTCCGGCGCTGTTCGTGGTGTACCTCCTGCTGACCCGCAGGCTCCGGGCGGCAGCGACGGCGGTCGCGGTTTTCCTCGTGTTCACCGCCGTCGGCTGGATCGTCGAGCCCGACGCCTCCGCGACGTACTGGTTCAATGGCGGTCTGGACTCGCACAACGTGCTGCTTGAACCGCGGTTCGTGGGCGAGCAGGCGTTACAGGGAACCATCGCCCGGCTCCTTGGCATCTCCACGCAGAGCGGGCCGGTCTGGATGTTCGCCGTCACGGTGGTCGGGATCGGCGGCCTCGCGCTGGCAACCTGGGCGCAGCGGAGCGGCTTTGAGGCCATGGGGGTGGTCGTCACCGGGTTGGTCGCCGTCCTGGTGTCACCGTCCAGTTGGTCGCACTACTGGGTGTGGATCGCTCCGCTGGCTCTTGTCCTCATCGACGTCGCCGTCCGAAGCGGTGGTCGGGCGCGCACGCTGGCGGCCGGCCTTCCCATCGCCGCGATGTTGCCCTTTTTTAGTTGGGACCTCGATCCACCGAACATTGGACCAATGGGACCAATTGGCCTTATCTGGACCGATCGCTGGAGCTCCCCGGTCGTCAAGGTCCTCGTCGTTGACTCGTACGCGATCACGACCCTGGCTCTTTTTGTCCTCGCTGCCCTCTGGCTGTACAACGGTCGGAAAGCAATTGCCACGGTGCCCGTACCGCGGCCGGCCGAACGGGAAGCTGCGGTGTTGGCCGGCCAGCGATCCGGTCCGGTCGACTGACGAGCATGGGCTGTTGTTCAAGGGTGACGCGACCGGAAGACTGTGCCGAACGTAGGCTTGCGTCCCGTTCTCTCAACCTCTCGGAGTGTGTGCCGTGAAGCTGTCCATCCTCATGCCGGTGTACAACGAGGAGGCGCGCCTGCCAGAGGCGCTCAAGCAGGCTCTGAACGTCGACTATCCGTGTGACATCGAGATGATCGTCGTGGATGACGGCAGCCAGGACAGTACCCGGGACATCCTCAACCGAGCCGATGACCCCCGGCTACGAGTGGTCCTGCATGAGCACAACCAGGGTAAGGGCGCGGCGATCAAGACGGCCGTCGACCACGCGAGCGGCGACTACCTGATCATCTTGGACGCTGACCTGGAGTACGACCCTCAGGACATCCCGCGGCTACTCGTGCCGGTGCTCGACGGGCGCGCCTCCGTGGTCTACGGCAACCGGACGTTCGGCGGGCACAGTTCTTTCTCGTTCTGGTACGTGATGGGCAACAAGGGCGTGACCACCGCGGCGAACGTGCTCTTCAACTGCTACATCGGCGACCTGGAGACCTGCTTCAAGCTGATGCCTCTGGAGCTGTACCGCGGGCTGCAGATCAAGTCCAAGGGCTTCGGCATGGAGGCGGAGGTCACCGGCAAGCTGCTGCGCAACGGCTACCGTCCGTACGAACTGCCGATCAGCTACCGGGCTCGTTCGCGTGAAGAGGGAAAGAAGATCACCTGGAAAGACGGCGTCGAGGCGCTGTGGATCCTGGTCCGCGAGCGGGTACGCCGCCCCCGGCTGCCCACCAGCTAGCGGCCCCTGGACGCCGGAGGAGATCAGCGCGTGCCGGGCGTAGGTGCCGTCGGGCAGCCGTGATCACGTTGCCAGGCGGTGACTTCGTCCACGGGGGAGAGGTCGCCGCCGGCCCGCCAGGAGTCCAGGTACTTCCACGGGTAGATCACACCTCGGCGTACCCACCAGTCGCCGATGCGCTGACAAACCGGTGAAAGGCCGAAGTGCAGGTGGCACACGTGACTGGCGTTGCCGGTCCGTCCGACCACGCCGAGTTGGGTGCCGGCGAGTACCCGGGTGCCAGCCTGGATGTCGTTGTTTACGAGGGCCAGATGTGAGCCGTAGTAGCGCACGCCGTCGTCGCCGCGGATCTATACGGACAGCCCACCCTTGTCCTCACCGGCAGGGTGAGCGGGGTCGAACCCGTCCACTCGGCTCACCTCCAGGACAATGCCGTCCACCGCCGCGCGTACGGCGGATCCGCACGCGGCGAAGATGTCGGTTGCCGGGTAGTCGTGGTGGGCGTGACCGTAGTCGGCCTGGCCGGCGACCGGGAACGCCCGGTGCACGTCGGCCACGGTGGACGGAGCGGGCTGAGGAGGCGTCGAGGCGCTCGGCGCTGGCCCGGTTGTCGGCTTGCCACCCGCTGACGGGCTCGTAGTCGGGGATCCGTCGGCTGTGCGCACCTTCGATGCGGTGCCGCAGCCGCCCATCATGACGGCCAGCAGCAGGCCGGTGGCGAGTACGGGCGGGAGGCGGCCGGGCATCCACTCATACTGCCAGCCCAGGGCCAGGCGGCTGGAGTCTGCGGTGCCGCCCCGACATCGGCCGGCCGGCGATAGGCTGCGAAGCGGTGGAGAGTGGAATGAACGAGAGTGCGGCCGGCTCGGGTACGAGCCGGCCATCGCCGTGGACTCCGCCCGACGCGGTCCCCGTACCGCCCGCGCACTGGGCACCCGCCCACCCGCCGGGTAGGCCGGTGATGCGGATGACCTCGGGGCTATTTCCGTCCGGGCCGCCGCGCCCGATCTTCCGTGAGCCGTTTCCTGTCCGCGGCGGGGCGGTGGCCCTGGGTATGGTCGGCGGCGGGCTCTGGATGATGCTGTTCGGACTGCTGGCCCCCGACGCCGGCTGGTACGTGTGGATCACGTACATCGCGGGATTCGTCGCCTGGCTGGTCGCCTTGTTGCTGGCCCGTATGGGTGACCGTGGCGTGGCCGTCGGGGTCGCGATGTCGACGGCAGTCGGGGTGGCGATCGCGACGATAGTTCTGGTGGTCCGGTCGGCTGGCGGCGGCTGGTTACCGTGGTGATCTACTTATACGCACCGTGCTGTCATTGACGCGCAAAGTGCTGATTTAGATATCCTCTTGTGCCTGGCTGATCGCCGAAGGTAGGCCGTCTTGACGTAGAGCCGGCGGACCCTCAGTCTCGGCCATATGGCTTTGACGCTGAAGCGGCTTGACCCGGATCGGCGCCGTCGTCGGCTCCGGCTTCTCGCCGAGTTGGCCGACGCGAAGGCGGTGCGGGACCCGGCGCGACCGCGGCGCCTGCGGGCCGACCGGTTGCGGGAACTCATCGCCAGGCGTCGCCGCCTCGTCGGGTAGGCGATCCCGGCGGCCAAGCCGATCTGCCGGAAACCGGTCACTCCATGGTGCGACACGCCGGGGTGCCACCCCGAACCCAACGCGCAGCCGACGCCTCGGCTGCATATCCTCGCTAGCGCCCGTTCCTGGGGGACGTCGTTGTTCTCATCGGGTTCCCGCAGTACCGACGAATTGACCGGGGGGGACCGTGTCGTACTTCGCTGCCGCCGCTGTGCGCGGCTCACAGGGCTGGACCGCCGCCGAAATGGACCTGTCCGCGTCAGCGGACATTGAAGAGGTGGCCGACCTGCTGCGTGAGGTGGACGCCGACGCCCAGGTATCGCTGCTCTTCGTCGAGTCCGACGAGACCTACCTGGTTATCCTCCGCCTCGACGACGGGGAGGACCTGAGGGTCTTCGGCTCGGACTCGACCTTCGCCGACGAGTCCAGAGTCGGGGCTTTACTGCTCGGCGACGTTGATGAGCCGGCCATCGACCTCGACCTCGACCTCGTGGGCGGTGGGGCGGAAGCCCACAAGAGCGCGGGCGCCGACGACGAAGGGGAGGCCGTCGCAGTCGAGGCCGACATCGAACCGGTCGGTGACCCCGACCTGCTGGCCGATCTCGGTATGCCCGCACACCGACTGTTGGAGCTGTGTGCCCGGGAAGGCATGCTGCCATCGGACATGGTCGCCGAGGTGTGCCAGGCGATCGGGTGCGGCGACGAGATGGACGAGTTGCGCGCGGGGTGAGCAAGCCACCAGCGGGTGTCGGGCGCCCCGCCCGGTACGAGGCCTGGATGCGGCGCGCTCTCGAGGTCGCCGCCGGCACCGCTCAGCCGGTCGCCGCGGGCGGTGCCGATCTGCGGGTCGACGCCGCCGATGTATCGGTCGACGTCGCCGACGTACCGGTCGGCGCGGTCGTGTACGGGCCGGACGGGCGGGAACTCGCGACGGGTCGCAACGAGCGCGAGCTGACCGGCGACCCGACCGGGCATGCCGAGATCATCGCGATGCGACGGGCCGCAGCCGTCCTCGGTGATGGCTGGCACCTTGACGGATGCACGCTCGTCGTCACCCTTGAACCGTGCACGATGTGCGCCGGCGCGCTGGTACTGGCCCGGGTGGATACCCTGGTCTTCGGCGCCTGGGAGCCGAAGACGGGAGCGGCCGGATCGCTGTGGGACGTCGTGCGCGACCGCCGTCTCACCCATCGGCCCGAGGTCTATGCCGGCGTGCTCGAATCCGAGTGCGCCGCCCTGCTGCTCGACTTCTTCGCCCGGCGGCGTTGACCAACGCCGCTGGGCCGTCGACGGTCAGGCGGTGATCGTGTCGAGCGCGATCTCCACCATCTGGCTGAACGTCTGCTCCCGCTCCTCGGCGCTGGTCTTCTCGCCGGTTCGGATGTGGTCGCTGACGGTCAGGATGGTCAACGCGCGGACCTTGTGCCGCGCGGCGATCGTGTACAGCGCGGCGGACTCCATCTCCACCGCCAGCACTCCGTAGTCGGCCAGCCGGTCGTACAGGTCGGGCCGGTCGGTGTAGAACGCGTCGGCGGCCAGGACCGGGCCGACCGCCATCTCGACGCCGCGGCCGGCGGCGACGTCGACGGCGGTGCGTAGCAGCCAGAAGTCCGCCACCGGGGCGTAGTCGATCAGGCCGTCGAAGCGCTGCCGGTTCATCGCCGAATCGGTGCTCGAGCCGATCGCCGCCACCACGTCGCGCAGGCCGAGATCCTCCGACAGCGCGCCACAGCTGCCGACCCGGATCAGGGTCTTCACGCCGTACTCGTTGACCAGCTCGTGGGCGTAGATCGAGGCCGACGGCATGCCCATGCCTGTGCCCTGTACGGAGACGGACACCCCGCGGTAGGTCCCGGTGAAGCCGAACATGTTGCGGACCGTCGAGTAGCACTTCGCATCGTTGAGGAAGTGCTCGGAGATCCACTTGGCGCGCAGCGGGTCGCCCGGTAGGAGGACCCGTTCCGCGATCTCACCCGGCTTGGCGCCGATATGCGTACTCATGCCGTTGATCCTGCCAGGCGATGTTGGCCAGGGCCGCGCGACAGCGCGTTCGCGGATCCGGTACCCTTCTCGGCGGTGGTGTGTCCGAGTGGCCTAAGGAGCACGCCTCGAAAGCGTGTGAGGGTGCAAGCCCTCCAAGGGTTCAAATCCCTTCACCACCGCTCGTAACAGCGCACGACGGCCCGGACCTGTGCGGTCCGGGCCGCCTCGATGGTGGCGTTGAGCGCGAGCAGTACGGCCAGCACGACGCCGATTATGGCGGTCGCGAGCACCGTGGTGAGGGCCGTGTTGTAGTCGTCGCTGTTGACCTTCATCTGCGCCGTCACCCGCTTCTGCGAGCTGGCGATCAGCTTGTCCAGGTTGGTCCGAATCTGCGCCGAGATCGGTTTGACCTTCTGAGTGCGGATAGCCGCGAACTCAGCCTTCTTGCCGGCCCAGCCGAGCGGGATCAGTTGGTTGCTGACGATGTCGTTGAAGGAGTTCCAGGCGGTGGCGAGCTCATTGAGTGCCGCCCCTCGTCGGCAGTCAGGTTGTTACGGCCGTAGGTGACAAGTGCGTCGTTCATCGCGGTGATGTCCTTGAGCCACGCCTGGTGCTCCGTGCTGCTGGCGTCCGTGGCCAGGGTCTGGTCGGCGAGGCTGTCGACCCGGAACTGCAGGTAGGCCCGGCGTATCTGTCGTCAGACACGCCACCAGGACGCTCGCGAACAGCTTGGTGGTCAAACTTCGATCGGCGAACCGGCTTGTTCGCCGGCTGCCGGCCGGGGTGTCAGTGCCCATAGAGGCGCCACTTCCTATCGAGTTGTCGTTCCGACTTGCCTGGAAACCGGACTCCGTCCTCAAAAGGGCCGAATCCGCTCCGGAGTGATCGACGTGGAAGGGCGGCGCGTGAGGACCCTGCGCCGAAGGTGACCAGACGCACACGTAGGGCCGGCCCGCTGACGGACCGGCCCTACGTTTTGCCTGCTGACGCTGGCGGAGGATACGAGATTCGAACTCGTGAGGGTTTTATCCCAACACGCTTTCCAAGCGTGCGCCCTAGGCCTCTAGGCGAATCCTCCGTCGAGAAGGATACCCATACGCCTCGGGGCCTTGGTACCGGGTACAGTAGTCAGCGCCCCTCGTGCGGCGTACATCCTGTGAACTCCCCCAGGGCCGGAAGGCAGCAAGGGTAAGCAGGCTCTGACGGGTGCACGGGGGGCCCTTTTTCGTCGGACGGGCGCGTTACCGTGGCGCCAGGCTCGACAACGGTGGCGAGGGAGGTCGCAGGTGGCGCTCGCGCTGTACCGCAAATACCGTCCACGCACCTTCGCCGAGATCATCGGCCAGGAGCATGTGACCGAGCCGCTCTCCGAGGCGTTGCGCAGCGGTCGGCTCAACCACGCCTACCTGTTCTCCGGGCCACGTGGATGCGGCAAGACCAGTAGCGCCCGAATCCTGGCCCGCTCGCTCAACTGCGCCAAGGGGCCGACCCCGGACCCGTGTGGAGAGTGCCAGTCCTGCCGCGACCTGGCGCCCGACGGCGCCGGCTCGATTGATGTCATCGAGATCGACGCGGCTTCCCACGGTGGTGTCGACGACGCCCGCGACCTCCGTGAGCGCGCGTTCTTCGCGCCAGTGAGCAGCCGATTCAAGGTGTACGTGATCGACGAGGCTCACATGGTCTCGTCCGCCGGCTTCAACGCCCTGCTCAAGCTGGTCGAGGAGCCGCCCGACTTCGTGAAGTTCGTGTTCGCGACGACGGAGCCGGAGAAGGTGCTCGGCACCATCAAGTCGCGCACCCACCACTACCCGTTCCGGCTGATCCCGCCCGGGGTGCTGCGGCCCTACCTGGAGAAGCTCTGCGAGAGGGAGGGAGTCAAGGTCGAGTCGGCGATCTTCCCGCTCGTGGTGCGCGCCGGTGCGGGCAGTGCCCGGGATTCGTTGTCGGTGCTCGACCAGCTCATCGCCGGCGCCGGCCCCAACGGGGTGAGTTATGCCCGCGCCGTCGCGCTGCTCGGGGTCACCGATGTCGCCCTGATCGACGAGATGTGCGACGCGCTCGACGCCGGTGACGGCGCCGCGGCATACGCGACGGTCGACCGGGTGGCCGAAGCCGGTCACGATCCGCGCCGGTTCGCGTCCGACCTGCTCGAACGGCTGCGTGACCTGATCGTCCTCCAGCAGGTCCCGGACGCGGCGGCGAAGGGTCTGCTCGACGCGCCCGACGACCAGCTCGAGCGGATGGCCGCCCAGGCCGCCCGGCTCGGCCCGGCGACACTGTCGCGCTTCGCCGACATCGTCCATAACGGGCTGACCGAGATGCGCGGCACGACGGCGCCACGGCTCCTGTTGGAGTTGATTACGGCGCGCATGCTGCTGCCCGGCGCTGATGACTCATCGTCCGCGCTACTGCAGCGGCTGGAGCGCATGGAGCGGCGCCTAGGCGCCGCGGGCGAGCAGGCGCCGGTACTTCCACCAGCGACCCCG
>JAOPWA010000095.1 GCA_025965915.1 Dactylosporangium sp.
GCGTCAGCGCGATCTGGCTGGGCGCGGACAACGCCGGGTGGCAGCACAGCAACAGCAGGGTCAGCGAGTCGTCCCGGTCCGCACCCGGCTCGGCGTCCGCGGGCCGGCCCAGCAACTCCGCCTGCGGGGTCGCCACCATGACGGCGCCCTCCCGTCGTCGCCGTGACTGCTCGCTGCGCAACTGGTCCACCAGCCGGCGGGACGCGACCGTGATCAGCCAGCCCCTGGGGTTGTCCGGCACGGCCTTGCCGGTCCACTGGACGGTGGCGGCGAGCAGTGCGTCTTGGGTGGCGTCCTCGCACGCGTCGAAGTGGCCGTAGCGGCGGACCAGCGCGCCGAGGACCTGCGGCGCCAGCTCGCGCAGCAGGTCCTCGACGCTCCGGTCCACGCTCACAGGTCGGCTGCGGACTCGTGCAGGATCGGCCACACCTCGACCGGCTCGATGTCGGCCCAGGGCATATCCGCCGCGATCTCGTGCGCCCGTTCCTCGCTCTCGCAGTCCAGCAGGTAGAAGCTGGCGATGTACTCCTTGGTCTCCAGGTACGGCCCGTCGGTGACGGCCGGTACCCCGTCCTTGCGCCGCACCAGCCGGGCGGCCGCGGCGTCGGCCAGGCCGTAGCCGCCCAGCAACTCGCCGGTCTCGTGGTACTTCTTGTTGAACGCGTCCTGCTTGGCGATCTCCTCAGGCCACGACTCGGCCAGGATCTGGTCCCACTTCTCCTGGTTGCCGTAAATCAACAGCAGGTACTTCATCTCGGGCATCCCCTTCCGGTCTGCGCACCCCGCTGGCACGCTCTCACCTCGTAGACGGAGCGGACGCGCCGTCCTCGACATCCCCGCCGACATTCTTTCTTTCGCGTCCGCGATGTCGAGCCTGGCGACTCGGCTCCGTCCCGCTGGCATCCGGTGGCGGCGGGCCGGACCGCCGGAAGGGTATCCGCCCCGACGTGGGCCGCTGCCCGTACGCTCAGCTCACTCGGCCACCGGTCAACTCACTCGGCGAGCGGTCAGCTCACTCGGCGAGCGAGACCGCGATCCGCTCGAGCAGGTCCATGCTCTCCTGCATGCCGCCTTCCATGCCGGAGTTGATGTGCGCGTCGCGACCCTCCTGATTCCGGTGCTCGACGAGCATCTCAAGAACGGTGCGGCCGTCCTTCTCGATGAAACTGATCGTGACCAGGGCCGCCTGCTCGTCGGCGTCCGGGATGCCTTCGAACGCTTCGGTGTTGACGAGGCGCTCGTTCGGGACGATCTCGCGGTACTCGCCGTGGAACGCGACCTCGAAACCGCCGTTCGCCACCAGCACGTAGCGCCACCGGCCACCGACCCGCAGGTCGACGTCGGCGATCGTGACCGTGCCGCGCTCACCGCCCCACCAGCGTTTGATCAGCTCGGGTGTCGTGTAGGCCCTCCAGACCAGCCGCGCGGGTGCGTCGAACTCACGCGTGATCATGATCTGCGTGTCGGTCGGAAGCGTCACCTTCGCCGTGCCACTACTCGTCATCGCCATCTCCGTTCTCCATGTCTTTGAGTTCCGCCAACACGACATCCATCCGCTCGAAGCGCTCCGACCAGGACCGTTCGTACTTCTTCACCCAGTCGTGGATGGGTTTGAGCGGTGCGGGGTTGAGCCGGTACATCCGTTGCCGCCCTTCGTCACGGACGTCCACCAGTCCGACCTCGCGCAGCACCCGCAGGTGTTTGGAGACCAGTGGCTGGGCGAGGCCGAGCAGCGCGACGAGGTCGTTGACAGGGAGTTCGCCGCCGGAGAGGAGGTCCAGGATCTGCCGCCGCCGCGGCTCGGCCACCGCGTTGAACGCATCCGTCGTCGTCGCTGCTCGTGCCATGCCGCAATCGTATACCCATAAGGGAATACGTCAAGTCGGCAGTATGCGTGCTGCGCGGTGGTTGCCGCGCACGGTGCGGCCCGGTTCGCTACCGACCCGGCTGCGCGGGCCGCGGCACGTGCCGCTGGGCAGGCCGCCGGCATTGCGCACACGGCAGGGCATGCACGCCACGCCGCCGGCACGCCGTGAAGGCCGTCAGCGCGTCAGTCTCAAGCGATGGCACGGCCGGCACCCGCGAAAGGAAATGGCAGTACGCGAGCGCGACGGATCCGGTCCGCACGTGGGTGTACCCCGAAGGAGCACCAGGCTGACCGGCGGTTCGAGTGCGACTAACCGCCTCAGGCGCTACGGCCCGGTCGTCTTAGTTGAGGGTGACGCCGCTGCGAGGGTGTACCGGGGCGGTGAGTGAGGGGTCGACCAGTACAAGATCCTCGGCCCGGGCACGCGCCAGTACCTGCGGATCGAGGCGGGCGGTGGCAAGACCGGGGTCGGCGATGTCCGCGTCGACCAGCACGGTGCCGTCCGGGTTCCAGACGGCACTGCGGCCACAACCGTGGTACGGGCCGCTAGGCCCGCAGTGGTTGGCGACGACGACGTAGCTGGCGTTGTCCAGGGCCCGCGCCGGGCAGACTGTGGCGCGTTTGTGGGCACCGCTGCCCTGGCCGAACATCGCGCCGACCAGGTACGCGTGGCAGCCGTCGAGGGCAGCGGCGCGGGCGTGCTCGGGATAGCTGGAGTCCCAGCAGATGCCGAGTCCGAGACGCCAGCCGTCGAGGGTCAGGGTGCACCCGCTGAGGCCCGGCCGGAAGCCGGCGGCCCGCTCGGCGGGATCGACGTGTTGCTTGTCGTACTGTGCGGCGAATCGGCCGTTGCGGCCCAGGACCAGCGCAGAGATGTGCAGCTCCCCGGACTCGGGGTCGCGGGTGGGGGCTCCGATCACCACAGCGGTTCGGGTGTCGGCGCAGGCAATGGCTAGCGGGTCCAACCGGAGGTCCGTAGGACCGAGGGTGTAGGTCTCCGGGTCGGCCACGATTGCCGGCAGCTCGTAGCCGGTGAGGAAGAGCTCCGGAAGGACCATCAGGTCGACGTCTTGATCGGCGGCGCGGCGGACCAGATCAGCAACGACGGCGACGTTCGTGGGGATATCCAGTGCGGTGCAGGTCGCTTGGCCGGCCGCCACGGTGAGCGGGGCAGAGGGCGCGGCGCGAAGACCATCCATGGTGAGCGAAACTACCCGAGCACCCGCGGATAGCGGTGCCCGTGCCTGACCCACCGACCCGCCCGCGTCGTGGGGTGGTCGGAGGGCTGTCCTCCTGCAACGTATGCGCGACCAAGGCATTCGCATGCCCGTGCCCTAACTTGTTTGCCGTGCTCAGCGGGGACTGACCACCAGAGTCTGCATGCCCTGCCCGATCGCACCGTCGCAATCGGACAGTCGGCTCGCGGCAAGCGCGGCCCCGTCCGGGCCGATCGTCGTGGTGGCGTCCAGCAGTATCCACTCTCCGCGCGGCTGGCGGTGAAGCACCACCGTCAGGTCGACGTTGACGAACAGCCATCGGGTCGGGTCGAGGTGTGCGCTGACCCCATTACCCGAGTCGGCCACCATCATGGTGCGGCAGACCGGGCTGGTCTCCTCCCCCGCGACCAACGGCAGCCGCGGCCGCATCCACACCTGGGCCGGCCCCGGCCGCATGAACGCGCCGGTCACGAACCGCCACTCCATCGCCTCCATGTACCCGGCGCTGTGCGCACCCGGCCAGACCCCGACCCGACCGTCGGCCGGCAGATCGGGCACCTCGGCGTCGCCGACCGCACCACCATCGACCGCGCCACCATCGACCGCGACCGGCGCCGGCTGCTGCGACTGCGCGATGCGCCAGCCGCGCGCGTGCAGCACCTCCTGGCCGTCGGCCTCGGCCACGCCTTCAACCAGGGTGATCCGTCGGCCCGGGCGCACCGTGCGTACCCGCAGCGTCAGCGGCGCCACCGGTACCGGCCGCAGAATGTCGACAGCCACCCGCGCCAACCGCTGTCCTTCGACCGGCTCGTGCCGCTCGAAGGCCCGGGCGAACAGGGCCGACGGCGGCCCGGCGTGCTGCGAGGCGGCGTCCCACGGACCGGCGGTGGCCGGCGTGGCGGCGAACGTGTCGCCGCCACGCGGCTCGTAGAAGGCGTCATGACCCACGCCTGGCAACATACCCGCCGGTAGCCTCAGGCGGTGGGCACCGTCCACTTCTGGTTGGCGCCGCCGGTGCAGTCCCATATCTGCAGCCGGGTGCCGTTGGCGGAGCTGGCCCCGGTCGCGTCCAGGCACTTGTTCGCCTGCGGGTTGACCAGGTCGTGGGCGGCGGTGTACGTCCACCGCTGCGCCCCGCTGCCGTTGCAGTCGTAGAGCTGGACCGTGGCGCCGTTGGCCGTCGAACCGGCGCTGACGTCCATGCACTTGCCGAGGGCACGGATCGTGCCGTCGGTGCCGACGGTCCACCGCTGAGCCGCGGTGCCGTTGCAGTCATAGAGCTGGACGGCCGTTCCGTTGGCGGGGTTGGCGCCCGCCACGTCGACGCACTTGCCGCCGACACCGGTGATCTGACCGGTCGGGCCGCTGCCGCCACCGGAACCGCCTTGCGCGTACACGTGCACGTAGTCGACGACCATCTGCTGCGGGAACGACGTGCTACCGTCCGGGGAACCGGGCCAGCCGCCGCCGACCGCAACGTTGAGGATCGTGAAGAACGGGTGGTCGAAGACCCAGCGGTTGCCGTTCGTCTCGGCCGGGACGTGCCGCGAGTACTGCACGCCGTCGACGGAGAAGGCGACGGAGTCCGGCGCCCAGTCGACCGTGAACGTGTGGAAGTCGTCAGCAAAAGCCCGGCCGCCGGGCAGAACGTAGGAGCCGGTGAGCGGATTACCACCGGAGTAACCCGGCCCGTGCAGGCTGCCGTGCACCGTGCCCGGCTCCTTGCCGACGTTCTCCATCACGTCGATCTCACCGCTGTTCGGCCAGCCCACGCTGCCGATGTTGTCACCGAGCATCCAGAAGGCGGGCCACAGACCCTGGCCGCGGGGGATCTTGATACGCGCCTCGAACCTGCCGTACGCCTGGGTGAACTTGCCGGCCGTGTTCAGCCGCGCCGAGGTGTACTGGCACGAGCCGTACCAGCAGCTGTAGCCGGCCGGGTTCTCCTTGCGGGCGGTGATGACGAGGTTGCCGTTGCCATCGAGAGCCGCGTTGCGGGTGCTGTTGGTGTAGTACTCGAGTTCCTGGTTTCCCCAGCCGCCGCCGCCCGTTTCGAGCTGCCACTTGCTCGGGTCGGGTGCGCTGCCGGCGGGGCCGTTGAAGTCGTCGGACCAGGTGGGGGCGGCCGCCGCACTGACAGCCGGTGCGGCCGACGGCGTGGAGGTGGCGAGCGCCGTACCCGTGCCGGCCGCGGCCAGTGCCGCGACGGCGACCAGCGCGAGGGTGGCAGGACGGCTTCTGTGCAGGAAGGCGGGTAGACGCATGTGCGGGTTCCTCCGATGGGGATTGCACGGCGGCGGCCCGGATCCGGGCCGCCGCCGTGGATGCACTAGCGGACGGTGAAGGTGGCGGTGGAGGTGCCGGCGGACAACTGGTAGAGGCCGGTCTCCACCCGTGCGGGGTCGGCGCCGTTGACGTCGCCCGGGGTCACCGCGAGTCGGGACGCCGGGACGGTGAGGTGGACGGTTCGGGTCTGCCCGGCCGCGAGCGCGACCCGGGTGAAAGCGACCAGCCGCTTGGCGGGTACCAGGACCGCGCTCGTGGGCTGGCTGACGTAGACCGGCACGACCAGATCACCGGCGCGGGACCCGGTGTTGGCGACGGTGACGTCGAGCCCGACGGTGTCACCGTCGCGCACCTGCGACCGGTTAACGGTCAGGTTGCCGATCGTGTAGTTGGTGTAGGACAGGCCGGCCCCGAAGGCGAACGCCGGGCTGTACCCCGAGTCCGGGCCACCGTTCGTGCCCGGCAACTGCTGGTAGTACTCGGGCTCGTTGCCCAGGTTCTTCGGCCACGAGACGGGCAGCCGTCCGCTCGGGTTGGCCTTGCCGTAGAGCACGTCGGCCACCGCGTTGCCGCCCTCGGTGCCCGGTAGCCACGCGGCCAGCAGGCCGGCCGTGGCGGCGGCGGGGCCGAGGACCAGTGGCCGCCCGGAGACGACCACGACGATGACGGGCTTGCCGGTCGCCTGCAATGAGGTCACGAGCGCCTGCTGGTCGGCGGCGAGTTCGGGGCGCGGCGCGTCAGCGGGACCTTCGGCGCCGGGCTTCTCGCCGACGGCGACCACGACCGCGTCGGCGTTCTTCGCCTGGTTGACCGCCTCAGCGGTGTCCGCCACGTACGCGACGTCCGCGCCCGCCGGCGCACCGGCCTTGAGCCCCTGCGCGATGGTGGTGCCGGGGACCGTGACACCGCCGGGGATGCCCTGCCACCCGATCGTCCAGCCACCGGTCTGGTTGGGCATCGAGTCGGCGCTCGGCCCGGTGACCACGATGTGCTTGCCGGCGGCCAGGGGCAGCACGCCGCCCTCGTTGCGTAGCAGGACCAGCGACTCGGTGGCCGCCTTCCGCGCCAGGTCCTTGTCGGTACCGAGTACCGCGGCGTCGGCCTTGCCGGCGTCGACGTACGGGTGCTCGAACAGTCCCAGGGTGAACTTCAGCCACAGCACCCGCCCAACGGCCTCGTCGAGGCGTCGCTGGGAGATCAGGCCGCGCTTGACCGCGTCGACGGCGGAGGCGTGGAAGCTACGGTCGTCGGGCGGCAGCATCGCCATGTCGACGCCCGCGTTGACCGCCGCCGCGATGGCGCCCGGGTAGTCACCCACGAGGTGGTACGCCGTCTGCAGGCTCAGTACGTCGTTCCAGTCGCTGACGACCACGCCGGGGAAGTGCCACTGGTTACGCAGCACGTCGGTGAGCAGGTAGCGCGACGCGGTGGCGGGCACGCCGTTGACCGCGCCGGAGTTGGCCATGACCGTGAGCGCGCCGGCGTCCACCGCCGCCTTGTACGACGGCAGGATCGTGTCCTGCAGGTACCGCATCGACATGTCGGCCGGCACCCGGTCGTGCCCGTTGGACGGCTCGGAGTACCCGGCGAAGTGCTTCACGGTCGCCGCGACCTTTCGCCCGCTCGCGCCGTTCTGCAGCCCCTGCACCGCGCTCGCCGCGTTCGCGCCGGCCAGCAGCGGGTCTTCGGAGTAGGTCTCGTAGTAGCGACCCCAGCGCTGGTCGCGGGCGAGGTCGGCGACGGGTGCAAAGTTCCAGATCGCGCCGGTGGCGGCGACGGCGCGCTGGGTCGACTCGGCGGCGGCGCCGGTGACGGCCGGGTCCCAGGCGGAGCCCAGGCCGATCTGGTGCGGGAACAGCGTCGCGCCGAGGACGTTGTTGTGCCCGTGCACCGCGTCGACGCCGTACACGATCGGGATGCGCAACCGGGAGTGCTCGATCGCGTACTTCTGAACCGTGTTGATCATGACGGCCCAGTCCTTGGGGGTGTTCGACTGGGGCCCCATGCCGCCGCCG